>NZ_JAUBTS010000186.1:0-1008 GCF_036705105.1 Microcoleus sp. B9-D4 | reverse complement strand
GTTTACTCACCGTCGTGTCTTCTCTCAAGCTGCAAGACCGGAATATTCTTGAGTTCCTGACTGAATCTGTCTTGAGTGCTCGTTCTGGTCGGACTCCTCCTTCTCTTCTGCCACGCTAACCCCGTGAACTTCTACATGAACTTTGAGGATAAATAAACAGATCCAAATCGCCCAAGCGCAACTATAAACCTTTGATTTTTATGAAATAGAATCACTTAGTTAAATAAATTATAGCGGTTCTCAAGCGTGGTGAAGTATGGGGGCGAGTCCTATGCCCACGGAGCCCTATGAGCACCTCATGTTACTGAGAAAGGCTATAGCATCTTCCTATTTTTATTTAGTTGCCGCTGGAGTGCGCTTTAATTGTTCCATTTCCTCAACATAAACTTCACCTAAATCTTTTCCGGCCAAATCCTTCAGAGTAATACTCTTGTAGCGGACTTCTCCCTTCAGCAATACTTCATCGCCAAGCTGGGGCAAAGCTTGGTTAGTTAAAACCCAAATCGTACCCGTACCGTCTTGAAGTTGATAAGCCGCATTCCCCACAAACGGAGCGCGATTTTCTACCTTTCCCCGGAGATAAACTTCAGCATCCACTTGCCGCTTTTGTTGAACGTCGCCAATGCTAGCCACATTAAAGCCAAGATTAAGTTGAGACATGGGTAAATTGCCGCAACTGAAGAAACCGCTGGCGAGGACTAGCGACAAAGAGCTGGTACAGAATCTTTGAACCCAAACTTGCTTAATTGCAGTAGTCATTGTGTTTTCGACCATATTCCAATACTTTCAGCCTTTAACTACCTTATTTCTATCAGCACTCTAGCAAAACAGCCATTTTAAGGGGTTTTTGAGCCCGTGTCACTCCCTGTTCACCTACCCTAGTGTCTCCTACCTGATAGTCACTTACAAGCAAGCTCTTCTATCAATCTTCTACCGACACCACACCGTCCGCTATACCTAGCTCTCACCCCAACGTTTTGAAGGGTTTTGGGAGTAACTAAAGGTAAC
>NZ_JAUBTS010000185.1:0-1023 GCF_036705105.1 Microcoleus sp. B9-D4 | reverse complement strand
AAACCAATCAGCAGCATAGCTAAACCGCCGATTAAAAGCGCTTGTAAATCAGCCACTGAAATCTTGAGCAGTTTACTCAGGGAGTAGTCAAGTAACCAACTCAAACCCCAAGCAGTCGCAATCGCTGCTAACAAGAATAAAACGGCTTTCATTGCCATTGGATGCAGACTCGCTATCCACCCCAGAAGGGAGAAAGCGACGCACCCAGCAACGAAGTAATTTGCCAGATACATCGCTTTCATTATTTTTTGCCTCCTAGCACTGCATCCCACGGCCGAGGCTGGGGAGTAGGTACGGCGGGCGGGCGAAAATTAAGCAGGGTGTAGGAGTAGCGGTCGGCGCCATAAGGGGAATTTTTTATTACCTCAAAGTCGTCCTGCTTGAACGTGAAGCCGTTAGCGAGCAAAGCCTCTATAGCTTCCTCTACTTCTTGCCGGGAGCCAGCAAGCCACATATATTGCATTAGCTTGCACCTCCCGTCAGTTTGGCTTTAATTTCATCAATCCGAGTCCTGGCGTCGGAGTCAGCTTTATCAATCCCTAAACCCAGTCGTGCATAGCCGGGTCGGAGTGCGTGTAACTTTTTCGCCAAACCAGCGTTAGCGCGTATCTTGCCTAGCTCATTCTCAGCAACCGCACCCTCATATTTGCGGTGCTCTTTGTGAACTGTTTTGTCAGCCACTTCAATCTTGGTCAAAGCTTTGTAAGCGCGTTTAGACTGCCGTGCACCGTCTGTTTTCTCCTTTGCCAAATCTTTCATTGCGTCCGCTTCTTCCTTCGTGAAATAGCGCGGGGCGGGAACTACGGGAACACTACGAACGGAGTCAAAATTACCAGGATTTGATGGCGTTATAACGCTTGTGTCAGTGCTTGCCAAGACTTTTGACTTGTCGATTGCGTGTCCGCCGTCGTTGCTGGCAGTAAGTTTTCCAGCATCAGAATTGCCGCCAAAAAGGCGTAGTTGTAAGCTCATAATTTTGTCCCGATTTGAATGTTGATGCGAACTGGGGAGGGAAATAAATTC
>NZ_JAUBTS010000184.1:0-1044 GCF_036705105.1 Microcoleus sp. B9-D4 | reverse complement strand
GTATCCGCTCAATAAATCGGGGTAACAGTAAAAAAAGAAGGTTAACAATCTAGGCACAGCATGGTAGAATATGACATATTATTAATCATAAAATCAAGAATGTCATAGTCTTTTTTAGCCACTAAAGTCACAATTAACCATGGGTTTATACGACACTTACTACAGGAATGAAGGGCCGATAATTCAGAGCCTTTATATTTTTTTGAATTTCTTCAATCAGACCAGGACACACCCAGAGAATAAACCGAAGATTGTGGACGAATAATCGTCCCTAGAGATGGAATATTTCCCAGGTAAGAAATACGGTCGTGCATATATTCAAAAAAGCTAATTCCTAATTTGCGGGTAGTCGCCACCAGAGACATGAAAACATCCATCGCCTTAGTTCCTTCACAAGTTTGGGTTGCATAACTAATATTTCGTCGCTGCACGATTGTTCTAGCAGCTAATTCGGCCGGGTTATTATGTAAAGGTAATTCCGGATGCTCCAAAACTAAAAGCAACTCAGATATTTTACTCAAAGTTAATTTTTTTCGTTCATCTAATTGTTCATAACCAGTTAGACTGCCGAAAAATTCCCAAAATTTTGATTGGAGCCTGAGCTTCTCTAACCCAGATGGAGAGTTTTTGTAAGCTAATAATTCTCGGTAGTAATCCCAAAAATCATCAAGAAACTTGTCTAACTTTTTTTGATGACAAGTAACAAATGGACTTAACTTTTTATAATGTCTTGCTTCATGCACCCAACATAAAGATAAATCATCTGTGAGTAATTTAAACTGGGGTGCATCATCAGTCACCAGAGTTTTTATTACCGGAATCTGGGATTGCTGAGCATAAAAAGCAATCGCTGCTGCCTCTAAAATCCTGGTACGATGTTGAGAGCCTACAGCACGCAGATTTTGATTCAGCAAGGAGTTAAACTCATCACCCTTCAACGGAATTTCTTGCGGCAATCCTTTAATTTGATGGCTCCACTTCTGGGGGACATTGAAGTTATCTAATAGCTGGTAAGTAAGTGGAGATAGAATAAACTCAAGTTCT
>NZ_JAUBTS010000183.1:0-1060 GCF_036705105.1 Microcoleus sp. B9-D4 | reverse complement strand
GCTTTGACAATATCTCCCGTTTGAAACCCTTTAACAAACTTAAACCGGGGAACATAGCGAGATGTCAAGCCAAATTTGTCGGTACGGCACATTTGACGTGTCCCGTGACCAGTTGCTTTGATCAATAGTGGCTTGTTTGTTAAAATCTTCAACGACTCAACCTTTCCGACACAAGCTGCGTCTAGCCAGTGAGTTTTAGCTAAATTTAGTCGAGTACGGTTGAATTTAGTCAAGCCGCCACTGCCAGTAGAAACAGGCAAGCCAGTTGTACGGAGTCGATTAAATAATGCCCAGCGAGTCGAATTGACTGCTGCTGCGTCTTTTAATGGACGTTTTGCTTGAGATAGAATCCGCTTCAAAATCTCTGGTTTTTTAGACAAGAATTGCTCAACATCTTGAGTACCTTTTTTTTTGTTGCAAGCATCGCAAGCAAGGCAAAGATTAGAAATGCGATTAGCTCCGCCTTTGGCTTTGGGATGAATATGTTCAACTTGTAGCGGTGTATTAATTACACCACAGTAAGCGCACTTCCTGTCCCATTTATTGAGCAAATACTCGCGGATATCATAGCCCTGTAAAACGCCTTGCTGGTATTCACTCCCAGAGATTTCTGGGCTTTCTAATTGCTGTAAGTCAAATCGCACAAGCTCTTGAGCGATAGAAGCAATGGGGGCGAGTTTCATTAATCTAGTCACCCAAGTTAAGGTTGTTTCCACACGATGTTGCAAACTTGGCGCTAGCCAACCTTTAGGGCGCGTCCTGTTTAGAAACTTAGTTGGACGATAGCGAGTATGGCGATTTCTCCTGCCTCTACGCAATGAACGGCGAGATTCAAGACTGGCTTTGATAGTTTGACCTCGGTGAGTTAGTTCTGCACCAAAGATTACGTTTTCTCCTTGTATTAACGCAATTCCAGTAGTTCGATAGCCAGGATCTATTTTGAGAGTAATTGGTTTTTGCGGTACTGTTACCTCTACTTTCAGAATTAGCGTAAATGGATACCTTTTGAAGACAGCAGCTTTGCCATTAGTTAGCAATTTACGTGCCAATCCTGGGCGGA
>NZ_JAUBTS010000182.1:0-1085 GCF_036705105.1 Microcoleus sp. B9-D4 | reverse complement strand
TAAAGTAAGTCAGCAAATCTTGATGGTGCTAGACAAGAATTGGAAATCGTTTTTTGAAGCCGTTAAAGCTTACAAAGTTGATTCTTCAAAATTCACGGGTCGTCCAAAACTGCCTAAGTACAAAGACAAGACAAAAGGGCGAAACCTTCTCGTCTACACGATTCAAGCGATTAGTAGTAAACAGTTAAAGAAAGGAATTATCAAACTTTCCGGCACTGAACTTTCAATTAAAACCCAACTCAATCCGAACCAGATTTGTCAAGTTAGACTGGTTCCGAAATGTGATTCCTATGTAATTGAGGTGATTTATGATGAACCGGAGTCCACAATCAGCAATGCCAACTCTGTAGCTAGTATTGATTTAGGACTGGATAATTTAGTGGCGTTAACTTCAAATCAACCGGGATTTATCCCTTTGTTGATTAACGGGCGACCATTGAAATCAATCAACCAGTTCTACAACAAACGCAAATCCCGATTACAATTCCAGTTAAAAGGGAATCGTCAAACCTCACCCAGGATTCAGCGATTAACTCGCTGTCGTAATCAGAAAGTTGATAATTACTTGCATCATGCTAGTCGTGTGATTGTTGACCATTTGGTAGCGAAGCAAATTGGGACATTGGTGGTTGGGAAAAATGCACAGTGGAAAACCGAAATTAACTTAGGTAAGCAAACCAATCAAAACTTTGTCAACATTCCTCACTCTCGATTAATTGAGATGTTGGAATACAAAGCTCGGCTGGCGGGAATCAAGGTAATTGTGCAGGAAGAATCCTATAGTTCACGGGCCAACTTTCTGGGTCTAGACCCAATTCCTGTTTACGGAAAAACTGATAAAGAGCCTGTGTTTACTGGTAAGCGGATTAAGCGAGGTTTGTACAAAACATCGACGGGTCAGTTAATTAATTCCGATGTGAATGCTTCGTACAACATTCTCAGAAAAGCAATCCCAAATGCGTTTAGCAATGGGATAGGGAGCTGCGTAGTTGGGCCAATGCGGGTCGATCCGCTGAAAGTAAAAGTGAAGGGGGAGGGACTTGAAGCCTCCCATGCCTATAAATGACTATACTTTTACCAGCTAT
>NZ_JAUBTS010000181.1:0-1108 GCF_036705105.1 Microcoleus sp. B9-D4 | reverse complement strand
TCAAAGGCACCGCTTCCCCCGATGACCCCGAACTCACCAAATATTGGCAAGACCGCATGACCCGATACGGTAAAACCTATTGGGAAAAAGGTACGAAGCTCGTATCCGCTCAATAAATAGGGGTAACAGCAAAAAAGAAGGTTCACAAATACGAAGAGTATGGTAGAATATAAAGCATGACGCAAAAAACATCTGGTGACCAATTAGTAGAGACCTTACTGCAAAGCATTGAGCCATCTGAGATTGCCGACGAATCATTGCGTCGTACGGTGTCCATATTGCTGAACCTTGTAGAGCAATTACAAGCAGAAACCAGAGAATTACGAGCAGAAAATCAAAGATTAAAATCCGAAAACAATCGCCTGAAAGGAGAACAAGGAAAACCAGAGGTCAAAGCTAATGGAGCGAAAAAGTTAAAAGAGAACTACTCATCCGAAAAAGAGCGGAAAGCACCAAAAAAGCACATTAAAAGTAGTAAAAATGCTCTGGTCAAAGTTGACCGAGAAAAAATCCTGGAGTATCCTGAAGCAGAACTACCATTCGATGCAGAATTTAAGGGTTATGAAGAGGTAATAGTTCAAGACATTTTACTGAAAACAGATAACGTGTTATTTCGGAAAGAGAAGTATTACTCACCTTCCGAAAAGAAAACATACTTAGCATCGTTACCATCCGGATATGATGGAGAGTTTGGCCCCGGAATAAAAGCGCTAGTTATGAGCCTGTATTACGGGGGAAACATGACGATGCGGGAAGCTATTAGATTTTTTAAGCAATATTGGGATTTCAATGTCAGCCGGTTATTTATCAAATCTGCTGGTAAATAATTCATCAAAGTTTGAATCAGAATTTAACGAAGTGTATGTATCCGGATTAGCAAGTAGCCCCTGGCAACACTTAGACCAAACAAGTGCGCGTGTTAAAGGAGTAAATCACACTACAAATATAATTTGCAATCCATTATATACAGTTTATTTTACAACCTTAAGAAAAGACCGATTAAGCGTACTTGGAGTATTACAGAACAACCGAGAACTTGAGTTTATTCTATCTCCACTTACTTACCAGCTATTAGATAACTTCAATGTCCCCCAGAAGTGGAGCCATC
>NZ_JAUBTS010000180.1:0-1148 GCF_036705105.1 Microcoleus sp. B9-D4 | reverse complement strand
ACCACTACCGACACTTCCTTGGAACTAGCTAAAGCGCTGTATGTGGAAGTCAAGGAAGCAATGGAAGGAGGGAAGGCAAAAACCTGGATTATTGAGAATATTCTCAAGATGAAGGGGCGTAAGTTTGCAGAGGGCAAAATCAAATTGCAGAATTTAATCAATCAGTTTGAGGTGAAAGGTAATGAGTGAAGAACGCAAAAAATTGGCAAGTATCAAGCTAACGGGGACAAAGGACGAAATTGCAAGCACAAAAGCCTTATTGGTGTTTAGGGGATGGGACTGGACAACTACAGGGACATACTACCCAAAAGACGATGACCCTTCCGCCGAGGAGTTCGTTCATTTCCTTCGAGATGTGACAGCACCTCTACAACCCCCACTGTCCACCCAGGGGCCCGGTTGAAAATATGCCTCGCTGGGACTTTAACCTTATCCAGCACGTATGTTCTTTTCGGAAACCCATAGGGTTTCGGGTGGTGTTCAACGTATGTTCATTTCCCAAACCCATAGGGTTTGGGGTAGTGCAACACCTATGTTCACGGCGATCGGCTGGAGAGCTGCAAACTCAATGCCCAAAATAGCTAAATATCCAGATTTGAGGGTCAAGGAATGGGGAAGAAACGGAAAGCCGCCAGCATTAGGCTTATCGGGAGCAAGGCAGAGATTTCGGGCATCTTAGCCGCGTTTAGCGACAGAGGATTTTCTTGGAAGTCAAATAAGCATTTTTACCCTCGGATAGGTCAGCCCGACTTCTACTCGTACTACTTGGAAAATTTCGAGTATGTACCCCAACAGAGGGCTTAAAATCAGAAGTCATCATGAACAAGTGCCTCCTACGACATATCAAACCCCTCTTGTCTTCACTACTACCGGGCATCGCTGGCAGCCTAATCCGCATGTTCAGTATTCTGACTCGTGGGAAAGAACTTCAGGAGGAATTGCTACAAGAGGGGCTTGACTTATTCGTAGAGACAGTTGCGGCAGGTCTAACAAAAGCAGGGCTTTCACCCGAGAGAATCGCTGAGCAGGTTTCTCGCGTAACCATTATTGGAACCGTATTAATTGATTATTGGATTCTGCTGTGGGATGAATTTTTTAGTCCTGCAATACTTTTGCTGCTTTGTCTAGCATCAACGCTAGACAACAAT
>NZ_JAUBTS010000179.1:0-1179 GCF_036705105.1 Microcoleus sp. B9-D4 | reverse complement strand
TTACTGTAGTTTAGACTAAATAAAGATGAGAAAGGTGGCTTCAGAAGAACTAGAGCCACCGCGCTGGGAGAGAATAAGGGTGAAAAGAAAAACTATCCACTCCCTTAATGAACAGTGAACGATTAAAAGACTTTCGTCAAGCAGCATACGAGTTATTAGTGCTGGCCTCATATGCAACATTCGAGCTGATGGATGCAGTAATGACAACCAGGAATGCGGCTTGAGGAGCGGAATTTTCGCGAGCGTCCGCTATTCAATCGTCAATGGTCAAGCGTCTATGAAGCCTTACAAGACTGTAGACCAGACCGGAAAAAACTGATGATGCTGTATCAAGAGCAATTACAGCAGCAAGTACCTAGAACAGAACATATATTAGTGGCAATTGACCACACTGCATGGGCGAGACCTGACGCTCAAACATTAAAAGACAGAACCCATGAATATCAGAAAGGCTGCATTGTTGGACAGGGATATAGTACAATTGCGTGGATACCTGAAGAACAAGGAAGTTGGGCATTACCCCTACTCCATGAAAGAATTAGTAGTGGGTCTTCACCCATACTTCAAGCAGCTTCCCAACTCAAACTTGTTTGCGAACAAAGCGTCAACCCAATATTAGCAGTCTTAGACGCCCGAATATGGCAATGCAACTTGGGTATTAGCGCAAGCAGATATTCAAGCTGATTGCTTAATGAGAGTCCGAAAGAATGCTTGTTTTTGGTCAGCACCACCAGCCTATAGTGGTCGCGGTAGACCGCGAAAACACGGGTCCAAAATGAGACTCAATGACCCAACCACATGGCTCAAAGTGGATACTGCGATCGAAATTGACTCTCATCCACAGTTGGGACAAGTCCGAGTCCGTCAATGGCTTGACTTACATTTTTATCGCGCCCCTGAACATCCTGTCAATTTAATTCTCATCGAAAGACTCAATCCCATGTCAAACGGTCAGCCGTTTCCACCCTTGTGGTTGGCTTGGGTGGGAAAACGAACTCTACCTTTAGAAATAGTTTGGTTTAAGTATTTACGACGTTTTGGAGTGGATCATTGGTAACGGGAAAGCCAAGCAAAGATTACATTGGACATTGCCTAACCTGAGAACTCCCTCTCAATGTGAGCGGTGGAGTGATTTAATGCCCTTGATGAGTTGGCAACTCTGGCTGGCTAGGGATTTAG
>NZ_JAUBTS010000178.1:0-1190 GCF_036705105.1 Microcoleus sp. B9-D4 | reverse complement strand
TAAGTAGGTCGGCATAAAAAAACCAAAGTAAGTAAAGAAATGTTAAGAGCGGGTACGGGAACTAAATTTAAAGCGATTAGTTGTATAATCTCCTCGTTCTCCTCTAGCTTCAATTCCATCAATTACTGCGTAGGCAAGATCTAGTTCGTCTTCAAACATTTTTCCTACCAGTTCATGATTTTTAAGTTGTTGCCATTCCAGTTCAATTTTGTTCATTTCTGAGCAGTATTCTGGTAAAAAGAAAATATACAAGCCCTGGCTTTCCCACTGGGACCATTTTTGTTGGACATCTAGGGATTTGTGTATGGGGCCGTTATCTTGAATTATCACTCTTATCCGTCCAGTTGATTTCATTTCATGCTTCAGCTTGTTGAGCTTCATTTTCCATGATTTTGATATATGATTCGCTACTGAAACTCCCAATAACCAAGCCATACGAGAAACTGATACACGGCTGTAGCAATCCTAAAATACTCAATCTTCGCCCCCTTCGTTTTGTTTGCTCTAACCGTTTTTGCGCTCCAATTGGGTAATATGTATATCCATTGGAACTCCACAAACAAAAACCTGATTCATCCAGGTATTTCAGATCGATTTCTCCCGCCGATGCTGCCAATTCCAACATATCTTGATCTGCCTGTTTGAGCGAGCGTCGTAATGGGTCTTGCTTCTGTTTATGGCTGGAGCGCGCTCGTTTCCAAATAATCTTTTTTTTTTGAGAATTCGTCTTAATCTGTCAGGGCTTAATTTGACCCCGCGTTCTTGTTCTAATTTTTGGGCAAGTTGACGACTATTATATCTGCGTGGTTCATTGAGGAGACATTCTTCTAGATAAACAATATCTGATTCTTTCCATGTTTGTTTTACCCCTCTGCCTCTGGTTGACCATAATCCTACCAAACCCATTTTTAGCCACCGATGAATTACTTCTCTAATTGTTTGCTCCCTACACTTAAAATGAGCTGCAATCTCCTCTATATACCACCCCTGGGAGTTTAATCTAAGAATTTGCGCTCGATCTTTTACTTTCTGAGAGACTGTTGTTGCTGTTCTCAATTCAAATAGTGTTCTGTCTTCTTCTTGGTTGAGAAATACTCTTAAACGAGCGCCCATATTTGTTTGTTTTGTAAATTTAATTCGACTCTTTACTTATCTTAACATACTTTGGTTTTTTTACACCTACCTACTTA
>NZ_JAUBTS010000177.1:0-1211 GCF_036705105.1 Microcoleus sp. B9-D4 | reverse complement strand
GGGAGCATCCCGATTTTGTAAATATCCCAATAAATGATATAATTTTACATTTTTTAAACCAACGGCTTCCCCAAAAACTGCTATGGAAGCAACTACTAATTTTTTCTATGATTTAAGCGCTGTCTGAGCGCAAAAACCACGTACAATAAAGTAAATTGTTCTGGAGCATTATGATGAATCCTGAAGAGCGCGAACGGTTAAAAGCCTGTCATGATGAAATCGCCCAAATTTTATACCGAAACAGCCCCCCGGAATCTTTAGAGGACTTAGAGAGCATTGAACAGCACCTTAGACAACAATGGTTAGAGGTCATGGGACCCGATATTGCTTTTTTTTTATCAAAGCAGCAACCGGGACAGAAAAAGGACGAGAAAGGACCATAAATAGCTGTATCGGACCCCTAAAAATTACCGAAGACCAAGCGAAAAAATTAAAGGTTAAAAAATCGACAAGGCTCTCTCCGTTATTGGAAAAATGCTCTTTGAGAATGGCGGCGGTTTTGTCTTTTGAAAAAGCGGCAATTGAAGTGGGAGTTCAGACGGGTATTAAGATAGGTCATTCAGCTTTACACAGGTTAGTAAGCCAGAAAGAGTGGAGCGAACCAATCGCAGAATTATCAATAAAAGAAACTAGCGTTGATGGAGGTAAAGTTCGTGTGAGAGGTCAACAGGGAGAAGGGTCTCAATGGCTTGATTATAAAGCCGTCAGGCTTCATTCCAGTTTTTATGCTGCATATTTTCAAGAGAATGAAAGCTTAATTAATTTTGTAAATAATCAGCCTTTAAGTCCCCTCTTAACCTGTTTGGGAGATGGACATGATGGAATTTGGAATTTAATTAATAAATTTAATCCTCAAGGCAGACGGAGAGAAATCTTAGACTGGTTCCATCTAATGGAAAACTTGCACAAAGTAGGAGGGTCTAATAAACGACTGGAACAAGCTAGAAAATTGTTGTGGGAGGGCCAGGTAAATGAGACAATTAAGCTATTTGAATCCGTCGGTCGTCGCCCATCTGCTAATTTTTGTAAATACCTAACTAAACATCGTCATCGAATCGTAAATTATCAACTTTTATCCGAGGAAAATATTTGTTCAATTGGGTCAGGAGCCGTTGAATCAACGGTCAAACAGATTGATAGGCGATTAAAAATTTCGGGGGCTCAATGGTCGTTAAAAAATATTAGTCAAATGCTTAAGCTGAGGTGTACTT
>NZ_JAUBTS010000176.1:0-1227 GCF_036705105.1 Microcoleus sp. B9-D4 | reverse complement strand
TGAAAACCGGATAAGCTACCAGCCTGAAATGTAGTGAAACCGGGAGCATCTGGGGCAGAACAGCGAAAGCGAACTCTTGTACAAACCGTCGTCATTGTCAACTTGCGGAATAAGGCTAATACGCAGGGAGCGAAATAAGCTCACGGGAACGGTAGATAGCAGCTTGTCCTTCTGACTATCGGCACTTACCAAAACCCGGCGGATTGAGAGGTTCTACAACCAGTACCAACGGAAACTAGGAACGAGTTAAACCAAGGGAACGGCTCTCCAGAATCGGTCAGACTCTGGAGTAGTAGCTAGCGTAAGCCACCTTTGGAAGGATTGGGTCAGAAGCCAACGCCTCTCTGTAATGGAGAGGATATGCTGACAGACTCACTGCTGTGTGAAAGATACGTTCGCAAAGTACGAGTAAAGATGTCCAAAACGGAGATTACATCACAAGTGGAATGGAAAAATGTGAACTGGCCCAAAGCCGAGTTTGCAGTTTTCAAGCTCCTTTCATCGGATTTATCGCGCTTCACAGCGTGGAGATGTTCAAACAGTTAGGCGTCTCCAAAAGAGTCTAGCTCAGTCCTGGTCTGCAAAACTAATTGCCGTGCGACGGGTTACACAGGACAATAAAGGTCGGGTTACGGCGGGAGTTGACGGGATAAAATCCTTAAAACCTCCAGCACGATTAGAACTGGCAAAAAACCTGAAAGTAAACGGGAAATCAGCACCAACTCGAAGGGTTTGGATTCCTAAACCCCGAAAGCCGGAAAAACGAGGACTCGGAATCCCAACAATTGAGGAAAGAGCAAAACAAACGCTAATCAAACTGGCGTTAGAACCAGAATGGGAAGCACGTTTTGAATCGGAATCATACGGCTTTAGACCTGGCAGATATTGTCATGACGCAGTTGAAGCAATCCGAACGTACATCGCCCAAAAACCGAAGTATGTTTTGGATGCAGACATCTGTCGGTGTTTTGACAAAATAAACCATACCAAACTGTTAGAAAAACTTAATACCTTTCCCATCTTCGAGCGTCAAATCAAAGCGTGGCTCAAAGCGGGAGTAATCGACTTCAGCAGATGGGCAGAAAGGAAGGGATTTCAAGAGACACTCTCTGGGTGTTCCGCAAGGTGGTAGTATCTCACCACTTTTAACGAACATCGCGCTCCACGGTATGCAACAACGCATAGAGGCACAGTTTCCCAGCGATAAAGCAAACAGAATCCGAAATA
>NZ_JAUBTS010000175.1:0-1275 GCF_036705105.1 Microcoleus sp. B9-D4 | reverse complement strand
CTGGGGGGGTGACAAAGAGGTTTAGGAGATAGACCGAATAAGGGTTGCAGCCCGTATACCCTGTTGATAAAAGCGACGTTTATTTCGAGTTAACTTCATTAACTGTTGAATTTCTAATGAATGCTGATCGAGATAATCAACCCACTGCTCTCCATCGAAGCCAACGCCAAATGTACTCCGTCTTCGGTATTTTTTTATCGGTTCTGAGCGACGAGATACATATTTTTGTACCTGCTTTTTCTGAATTTGAGTTCCTTGAAATATGGCACAAGTATAGGCGATCGCCATTAACAGAATCATCTTAATCAGTCGCTCTCCTCTGAGACCACTCCCTTCTAGATTATAACCTCCTGTCTTGCAATCTCGGAACATTTCTTCAATTCCCATTCGCTGCTTATAAGCGGATATCGCTACTGGCAATGAACCCAAATCTGTGAGAATAAACCAGGCGTCTTTTACTTTTAATCCTCGATAGTTGCGTTTCCATTTACACGCGATATCAAATCCTGCTACTGGTTGAGTTTTTCTCACCCTCACTCCTTGAAAGTACAACGAAGTTCCGGGTACTACTCCTAATTGGTCTAAGCGTTGCCAAATTAAATTTTCTGTTTCAATACAATGATTCTTTTTCAGTCTTAAACAAAAAGATACACCCATTGCTTTGAGCCAGTTTCCTAAATCTACCGAACAAAATTCACGATCTCCCAAAACGATAAGTTTATATTCCTTAAACAATGGTAAAACTTGTTCGAGAGCGAGGGTTTGTTCTTGTAAGTTACTGCTTCCTAACTTGGGCAACAAACACCAGTATAAAGGGATGGCTCTTTTTTCCCAGATTAGGGCGATCGTAAACAGATTAATACAGCCCCATTGAGTTCGATCAATCGCCACTGATAGGGTTTGTCCCAGAGAGCAATAAGTTCTTAACCAGTAAGCGAGCAAAGGGAACCAAATTAGTGCGATCGTTAATTGAGGTAAATCGAGAAATCTTTGTAGTTTGCGACGGCGACTCTCGGCTGTAATTGGGTAAGGAAATACTCGCACGAGCCTCTCTAACCTCACTTCCTTCTCTGATTGTATCAAGGAGAGTAAGATTGTGAGTAAAATAAACTGGGCTGATGTCAGTTGTTTTTGTAAGTGGGTCTGATAGAATGTTGGTAACATTAATTTTTGAGATAGGCTAGCTTGTAAGAATTCGGCTGCCTATCTTTTTTTAGCACAAGTGGGTTAAATCTTTACGCTCTCTGGATTTGGGGCGGGTTGTCACCCCCCCAG
>NZ_JAUBTS010000174.1:0-1275 GCF_036705105.1 Microcoleus sp. B9-D4 | reverse complement strand
CTGGGGGGGTGACAAAGAGGCCTAGGAGATAGACCGAATCAGGGTTGCAGCCCGCATACCTTGTTGGTAAAAGCGGCGTTTATTTCGAGTTAACTTTATTAACTGTTCCACCTCATGAGAATATTGTTCTAGATAATTAACCCACTTTTCTGCATCTAAGCCAACACCAAATGTACTCCGTCTGCGATATCTTTTTTTAGGTTCTTGACGCCGACATACATATTTTTCTACTTGCTTTTTTCTCAATTCAGTGCCTTCAAATATTGCCCAAGTGTAGGCGAGTGCCACGAGCAAAATTATGTTAATCAGTCGGTTTCCTTTTAAGCTAGTTCCTTCCAGATCGTAGCCTCCTGTTTTACAATCTCGGAACATTTCTTCAATGCCCATCCGTTGCTTGTAAGCATCTATAGCGGCCGGCAATGAGCCGAGATTTGTGAGAATAAACCACGCTTCATCAACCTTCCACCCCCCATAGTTTCTTTTCCACTTACAAGCAACATCAAATCCAGTAGCAGGCTGAGTTTTTCTCACTCTTTTACCTTGAAAATATAAAGAGGTTCCCGGCACTATTCCTAATTCATCTAATCGCTGCCAAACTAAATGCTCTGTTTCGATACAATGATTCTTTTTCAGTCTTAAGCAAAAAGACACACCCTTTTCCTTGAGCCAGTTTCCCAAGTCGATAGAACAAAATTCACGGTCTCCTAAAACAATAACTTTATATTCTGAAAATAATGGTAAAACTTGCTGTAAATTTGTAGTTTGTTCGTCGAAATTGCTGCTCCCCAATTTGGGCAACAATGACCAGTATAATGGAATTGCTCTTCGCTCCCAGATTAAGCTAACCATGAAAAGATTAATACACCCCCATTGGCTGCGATCTATTGCGATTGATAAGGTTTGACCGACAGAGCAATAAGTGGTCAACCAGTAAGTAATTAATGGGAACCAAATTAATTCGAGCGTTAAATTCGGTAAATCTAAAAATCTTTGTAATTTCCGTCGCCGACTTTCGGCTGTAATTAGACAAGGAAATACTCGGGATAGCCGTTCTAATCTCACTTGCTTTTCCGATTGCATTAAGGATAACAAGGTTGTCATCACCAAAAACTGAGATGGCGTCAGGTATTTTTGTAAGTGAGTCTGGTAGAATCTAGGTATCATTAATTTTTTGGATAGGCAAGCGTGTAACAATTCTGCTGCCTATCTTTTTTTACCACAAGTTGCCTCAATCCTTACTAGCTATGGGTTTGGGGTGGGTTGTCACCCCCCCAG
>NZ_JAUBTS010000173.1:0-1302 GCF_036705105.1 Microcoleus sp. B9-D4 | reverse complement strand
TCTACTATTGCCTGCTGGCGCTGTTCACGCGCTGTGCGTGACTCTGCTCCCCGCGTATCTTTCAGCGTCTTTACCTGGGTTTCAAATCTCTGCTTGAGTACCGAAGCATTAGGGGCGCGTTCTACGAGGAGTTTGCTCAGCTTTTCAATACCATACTCGATTTCCTCATCAGTCAGCTCCCGATCGTCAAGGCGATCGCTAAATAAGGGACGCCCACCCAAGCGACTAAACAAAGCCGGGACAGCAATATCGTGCCGTTTTCCCAATCCGGCTGTTGCCTCTTGTAGCGCCGTATCTACCTCTCCTGACTCTCTGAGGCGTCGGTAAAAGTTCTGTCCTAAAGCCAAGCCTGTCTCTACGCTCACCTTGCGCGTCATCGCTACTACAGCAGGCATCCCCAAATTTCTGACCAATCTTTGCCCTAATCCACCTAATCCTGCTTCGGCTCTGGGGTCGGCACTTTCGCAAGTGCACAGAAAGGCAAAATGAGGTAAGCTCCTCTGATGATTACCGATGTTCTTGAGCTCTGAAAGTAATTCTTCTCCCGTAACTGGCTGAACTTGGTTATCTGCTTTTGCCCAGTACAGAACAGTTTCTCCGTTATCCAGCAGCTTGCCGTGGGCGACAAAGTGCAGCAATGTGTATGGCTTCTTGGCGTTAGTCAGTTGCTTAGATAGTTCTTGTAGCGTTGGGGGCCCGATCGCACCTGCAACATCATTTGCCAAAATTTCGTAAGGAATTTCACCAAGCGCTTCCTTGACTCCTGATAAGACAGCTTCAACGTCAAAAGGTGCTAATTGAAACTTACCGATATTAGAGGGACTCGCTACCAGCACCAGTGCCCGCAAGTCACGTCTTCCAATTGGCGGAAAGCGCCGATCGATAATGGTGGGAATGTACAGGGAAAAGGGAACGCGCTGGTTGCGGGCTAAAAGATGCCAACTTCCATCGGCATCTATTGGAGCGCACAGCCTTTCCCAATGTAAGGTTTTGATAGGGTCATTGTCCGCGGCTTCGAGCGACAGCAAAATTCGTAACAGGGAGTCCTGACTGCTCTTGGATAAGGCACGAACGAAGGTGTCGTATACAGCCCCTCGAAACAATGCTTTGCCAAGATGGGTGCCGTATTCCTTCTCGTTTTCTTGCTGTTGAGTGAGTTTGTTCAAGTCCTCCTGATTTAGCTCAAGAGTTTCTTTTGAATGGATGGTTAGTCCGTCTGGTTGCTTGCACCTGACAACAATCGGCCAGCTACTCTCGCCTGATTTGCTCTGGATGGTAATCTCGAACTCAAAGACGTTCATG
>NZ_JAUBTS010000172.1:0-1307 GCF_036705105.1 Microcoleus sp. B9-D4 | reverse complement strand
GGCGATCATACCGACTTTCAGGCGAGCTTACCTTCTTCTTGGTAAATCTAAAGAAACAAGAAAGTTTCTGACGCTTGGTGCAAGTTTCAGTGGAAAGTGCTGTTTAAGGACATCAGAAATTGGTGAAGTTGGCCCGCCCCTTAGACGAAATAAGTCTGTTGCGTAGATAAGCTCCCATTACTGATGACAGGCGCACATTAAGCTGGACAGTATCTTAGGCTCTCGATCGAACGATCGAGAAAGCCTGCATTCACAAGGTTAGTCTTCAATTGCCTGTCGGTTCTTTCATAAATCGGAGTACATCTGGAGCAAACAATGACATCAACAGTCTTAGGTATAGACATCAGTAAAAGAGACTTTCATGTCTCTTTACTGAGAGAAGGTCGTGCAACTAAACCCAAAAAGTTTACGAACAATGTTCAAGGGTTTGAGAGTTTACATAACTGGCTTAAACAACAAAATGTAGTGGGACTCCATGCTTGTATGGAAGCCACTAGCATTTACGGAGAAGCCTTAGCCGAATTCCTTTATGGGGCTGGATTTCAGGTTAGTATCGTCAATCCGGCCAGGATTAAAGGGTTTGCTAAAAGCGAACTCCTACGAACTAAAACTGACTCCGTAGATGCGGCATTGATTGCTCGTTTTTGTGCAGCGATGAAACCCTCTCTATGGACACCAACTGCGCCCGAAGTCAAAGAATTACAAGCCCTGTTGCGACGGCTCGAATCTGTGATCGAAATGGCTACGAGCGAGCAGAACCGTCTGGAAACAGCTACGCCAACTGTTGCTGGTCTTACAGTGGCACATTTGGAGTACCTAAAAGAACAACAGCAACTGATCAAAAAACTGATTAGTGACCATTTTGACCAGCACCCACATTTAAAACAACAGCGTGATCTTTTGACCTCAATTCCTGGAATTGGTGAACAGACGGCCTCTGTATTATTAGCTGAAATCCGTGATGTTTCTGATTACAACAATGCCCGTCAATTAGCAGCTTATGCGGGTTTAACTCCCTGCGAACGCAGTTCTGGGACTTCGGTTAAAGGCAAAACTCGTTTGTCCTGTACCGGCAATGTCCGACTACGAAAGGCGTTGTATTTGCCTGCGGTAGTGGCGATGCGTCACAACCCGTTACTTAAGGCCATGAGTGACCGATTATTGGGTCGTGTCCAGGTCAAAATGCAGGTGATTGGTGCTTTGATGAGGAAGTTGGTGCATTTGGCTTTTGGGATTTTAAAGTCCCAAAAGCCTTTCGATCCTAATTATTTACTTGCTACCCCTTGACAGGTCAAGACAGTATCTAC
>NZ_JAUBTS010000171.1:0-1353 GCF_036705105.1 Microcoleus sp. B9-D4 | reverse complement strand
CTTGCACCCAACGGCGGGGGAAATCTTACAGAGCAAACTTTGACCGGGGAACTTTGGGCGATCGCAGACGGCGACACCTCTCGCATATCGGGAGTCGAGGCAAGCTATGTCTAGGGTTAGTAGAAAGTCTTCACTGTCGCCAAGGGCTACAGGAGAAAGCGCGATCGACCTTGGCAAAGATAGCGGCGTTGATATGGGCCGCAAAGCTCAAGTCAGTGCCACAGCCGGTGGCGTTGATATGGGCCGCAAAGCTCAAGTCAGTGCCACAGCCGGCGGCATCGGTGTTACTCAGGAAATTACAAGTATCGGTGGCATGACTGTTTCTGGCGGTGTAAGTGTCGATGTAAGCCCGCTGCGCTTGAATATTAGTGGCGAACCGAATTATGAAGACCCTTCTAAAAGTGCAATTTCAATTAGTGGCAATGCAGAATTACCCGGTGGAATTTTAGGAGTTAGTGGGGGGGCAACAATTAATACTAGCACCGGAGAAATTATTGGTGGAAGTATTGGAGGAGAAATTGGCGGATCAGGAATTAATCTATCCTCAAACAATGGGGATATTGGCATTGAATTGACACTGCAAATTCCATTCACTCCAATTGAATTTAGCCTGGGCTTGGGATTTCCGAAAAGGAAGGAAGAGCCAACAACACCAACACCAACACCTATAAATCAAACAATGCCTAGTGGATGGGAACCTAGTATCTCTCCATCTCCCAATTTTGTGATTGAACCGGGGCTTTATTATCTACAAACTACAACAATAAGTGCAGATGGTACATATAGATATGATGATGGAGATGGAACAACCTATTATCATGTGACGCCACCTCAAACAGGGCAATTACGGCCGCCCAGGGTAAGCCCCCCTACAGAGCCTGATTTTTGCACAGCAATTACAAAAGCAAATATAGACGCGAGTACCACGTTTTCCGGACGTATTGTTTATGCCCCCCAAGGAGCAGATTGGAGGTATGTCAATGCACAGAAGATTACAAGAATCGAAGTATATTCAAGAGGCCAAAATATAGCTCCTTTTGGTGGCGTAAATTATACGAGAGAAATTTACTATCGTCGCCCTATAACTATTTCCAATGCAAGTATACCAGATCTAATTGGAGGAGAGTATTTTGTAAAAACAACACAAGCGCCTTATATATATAGGTTTCCTAATGGAGCCGAAGGATATACCTGGAAATTTAAAGAATATCAATTGATTAGTAAAGTCGAGGTGAAACTAATTAAATGCGGAGAATCTCCGTTTTCTCTACCCATTCCAACTCCTTTCCCGAACCCACCACCGAGGAAAAGGAACATGGACGAATGCTGTAGAGATAGTCTGAAACTGCTTAG
>NZ_JAUBTS010000170.1:0-1382 GCF_036705105.1 Microcoleus sp. B9-D4 | reverse complement strand
CAGGGTAAGAGCGTCTCAATCATGCTTGACAAAAGGAATCCGAAGAATCTAAGATCTTGTCAATAAAACAAGAACTGATAATTTGAATCAGATAATCATTATCCATAGCTGCCCGTTTCATTTTTTGTCGAAGACTACGTTTGTAAGTAGGTTCGCAGTTGAGGGCATTCAGCGCAATACGTCCTGCGACAGCCAAATTCCGGGGACTGTGGAAAGAGCGAATCCGGCAAGCATCTTCTGCAAAGGTACAATCTAAAGTCCAATGAGCCTGATTTTCAATCCCCCAATGTTTTCGGATGGCTCGACCCAAAAGTTGGGCATCACTATCTAAAGAAGTTAGATAGAATTGCACTTCCCGAGTAGTTTTGTTCCAAAGATGACGCACTCGAACAACCATGACCACACTTTTTAATCCCGCCCATAATCGCGGTTGGTAAAGCTCACCAATGACCGTAATTGGCACCGACCAAACTTGACGGATTTCTCGCCGATGATGACCGGACTCAATCCGTTGCTCATAACTGACATCAATCCCGGAAAATTGCTGTGCAGAAGCTCTCTCAAACCATTCTTTAACCTGATGATGGAGAGTCGGATGATTAGCTTTAAGTGTCAGGACATAATTTCCTTTTTTTTCAATAATCTTTTGAGCAATTTCAGTTTGAGTCCCCATAGCATCAATAGTAATGATAGAATCCGTGATGTCTAGCAACTCTAATAATGCCGGAATAGCCGTGATCTCATTCGATTTATCATCCACTTTCATCTGCGCCAAAACAAGACGTTGTTCAGAAGACCAAGCACTAATAACATGAAGTGCCGATTTGCCTTGATTGCGGTCATAAGAACCTCTAATTGTCTTACCATCAATGGGAATAATTTCTCCTCCTGTCTTAGTGACGAGAGTTTCTACCCATCGTCCAAAGCATCGATTTAATGCTTCTGGGTCAAGGAACTCAAATACTCGACGAAAAGTGTCATCGGAAGGGATGCCATAAGGTAATGCCAAAAACTCTTCTAACCACTTTTTTTTACTAATGCCATAATTCTCGATGTCTTCCCACCCTTGCGCTCCGGCGATGATAGCGAAAATTGCGATTGCTAGGATATCGGTGAGTTGATGTTTCTTAGTTCGCTCGACTCTGGGGTCTTTAATATCTGCAAAATGTGCTAATAAACGGGCGTTGAATATCTTGAATCTCTGCTACTTCCGGGAGCGGTAGTGGAGGAAGAGAGCTTTTTTTGCCAGAGGTAGATTTAATCTCAAAACCCTGAGACATAAAATGTATTCCTAAATATTTTATTGGGTGGCATTGTTGTCATCTCACTTATTTGACTCATTGTCAAGTACAATTTATACCAAATTAGATGAGCTTACCCTG
>NZ_JAUBTS010000169.1:0-1425 GCF_036705105.1 Microcoleus sp. B9-D4 | reverse complement strand
TTTTTCTTGCACCATTATTGATCGTCCGCTCTCTTAATCCTGGTGGTGTAACCTTTTGACACTGATTCAGCAAGCCCCAAATAGTGTCTGAGAATTACATCGACACTGTTACCGCAGGCAGTAGCAATGTAAAGTAGTGCATTGTTGTCGTGTTTGTTAGCTTCTGCTGTGAGAGTGATGTAAGTGTGTCTGGTATGGTAAGGAGAGAGATAGCCTGAGATTTTACCTTCCTCTACCAGTTGTCGGACTATACCAGGGTAGATATACTCTACCTCTGTGCCGTCAACGGACGTTCTATTTTGTTTATAGCCTAACCAGTGATTCCTGATGACACTAGAAGACATAAACTTAGTTTTCTTGTTAGGAAAAACTAGGTTACTCGAACTTTCAATTTTTAGGCTTAGCAGCAACTCCTTTAAACGAGAATTGTCACTAAAGTAAAAAAACCTTGCCTCTCCCGTTTTGGTGTCTTTTACTTTACGTGTTGAGGAGCCTAGTGATTTACTAAAGCGAATCAGATTTCGTTCAAAGTCAACATCTCTCCAAGTAAGCGGTAATGCTTCACTCGTCCTACACCCGGTCAAGAAGTAAAACTCAATTAAGGGTGCATAAACTCTGTCACTTGACTTTGTAGACTCATAAAAAGCCTTGATGATGATATCTCGCTCTTCCTTGGTGAAAGCACGTCTATCAAGCTCTAGCTCTTCTTCGTCTAACACTTCATGCCATTCTTTTTCCTCCCCGTTCACTATCTTGGAAGCGTACTTTTGCTGTGTTGTAACAGCAGGTGTACTGAACTTGTCCAAAACAAAGGGATTCTCAGTAGTTGGATTAACTAACATCCCTTTTGATTTACAAAAGTCGAAAGCTCGATTTAGTTCCGCCACAAAGTATGGTTTACGGTAAATTTTTACATCTCCGATTGCGATCGCAATTTTGGTTTTATTATCTAAGTGAACGATTGACAGGTTTGAGTCAGACTGAGAGTAATCATTGGTTTTTCTGTTCCAAACTTTACCGTATAAGGCATTAGACAAAGTTGTAAATGCTTCCTTAAACGTAGTCTCCTCCACAACAGTCTTTTTCCACTCTAGGTATGCTTCCCACATCTCCCCTACTGTTGTCTCAGGTTCCGGCTGTTTAGCACCTGGTAATTGGAGCACGTCTGCTAGCTTGGCATATTTACCCCCTCCCAGTCCGTACTTGGCAAGTGTGATGTCGAACAGCTTTTCCCATTCAGGGTGGTCAAGGTCAGCCTCCATAGCGATCGCTAATTGAGTAGCACGTTTCCAGTCCTCTGGGTTGTCAGCACTGAACCCGTACTTAGTTAGGTACAGGTAGTTAGGCTTAAGTAGGTCGGCATAAAAAAACCAAAGTAAGTAAAGAAATGTTAAGAGCGGGTACGGGAACTAAATTTAAAGCGAT
>NZ_JAUBTS010000168.1:0-1516 GCF_036705105.1 Microcoleus sp. B9-D4 | reverse complement strand
ACTCAAGACAGATTCAGTCAGGAACTCAAGAATATTCCGGTCTTGCAGCTTGAGAGAAGACACGACGGTGAGTAAACGGGCAACAAACAGACTTCCTGCTGCTGAATCTGAACCAAAGCTAGTCCGTCGCCTGCGGCACAGCAGGGCGAATGGCTCTCGAGCGCGGCATTATTGGTCGGCTCTACACCATCTGAGGAGATAAATAACCACAGAGCCACTTCCAACTTTAGTAAATTACGGCAAGTCCGCACAGTTTTTGCCAGTGGGGTCTTTTCCCTCTCGTCGATGTCTAACAGCTACGCTTCTAGCAAGATGCTCAAAACTTCAGTCTTAATAGGTTCAACCCTTTCTTTCAACTCCGAACGAGTGAGTTGGTCATTTCTAAATTTATGCCAGAGATTGAAAAGCTCTTTTTCCTGCTCCAGCAAGGATTTGCCGATTTGGGCCCAAGCTCCAACTCGTTCGGATATTTGAATAAAATCTCGTTTGAGGTGTGCCCAACACAGTTGCCTGTGATTGACATCCACCCAATTATAGGCCCTGCGACGATCGCTGGTGATCGAGCCACTAAAAGTTTCGCCCAAAACCGTTTGAGCAGCACTACTAGCTCTGCTTAAAATTACCTGAAAGCTCTGAATCAATGGCGTTACAGCCACCCACAGCCAACCGCTGGTCTTGGTGGCATTTAGACCATCTCCATTCCGCTGCTGAAATCCAGTCTCATCTACTCCCACATTCGGCTGCTGCTGGATGTAATGTTGGGCTGCTGTGACCCCATCGCCAACTGCCTCACTCACTTCTGTCCGTAGACGATTGATAGTGCCGACGGACATTTCAATCCCAAATACCGCCTGCATCAGCGCACGTATTTGGCGGTAGGATTGTCGATACTCACTACTGAATAAACCTACATAGGCTGCTGTTCTTGGACCATATCCACCCATTCCTATTATTTCGGTCATTTCTGGGGCTTGATTTTCTTGGACACAACAAGTACAGGTAATTGGATGAAACTGATGTTCGATGACGAGCCGCTGTACTGGTGGGACTTCCACTACTTGATGTCGATATGCTTGACCATTATTTTCAATCTCTAGGATGCCTCCACATCCACTACATTGCTGTGGGTAATGGTTGATTACTTCTTGACACATTTCGGTCGGGTATAGCTTCCGTTCATGTCCCGAATGTCCTAGTTGCCCACCCCGCTTCTTTCCGGTGGGTTCCTTTCGATTTGGCTTAAATCCTTGAGGATTCTTCGATGGTGGTTGTGATGAATTTGCCGAAGTTCTGGCTAATTGCTCTTTGAGAAGCTCGTTTTCTGTTCTCAGTTCCCCTATTTCCTGTTCAAACTGATCCATCCTACCCACTAATTCGTAAATTAGTTCGAGGATGCTGCCTGGCACTTGCGCCCACTCTGCTGGGCTGATTGCCGCCATTAATTCCGGCACTGTCTTCTCCATGTGCCTCACCTTATCAGATTTTTTGGGTTTTTGCTACCCCCGTGAACTTCTAC
>NZ_JAUBTS010000167.1:0-1558 GCF_036705105.1 Microcoleus sp. B9-D4 | reverse complement strand
CTATTGACCTGCTTTCAGCAGGTGTGACGCTTTCGGATTTCTCGCAAGGCGCGTCAACGAGCCGCACTCCCTTTGTTATCCTGAGTAACCCGTCTGACAGCCAGAAGCTTGGCAGCTCTGGACTTAATCATTAGCTTCTGTAGCTTCCGAACTTGAGGAGTTTCACCACGCTGCGAGGCTGTGTAGATGCGCTTTTGTAGCTTATAAACCTTACGTTCCAGCTTGCGCCAGGGAATATTCTTCCACTCGTTAGGCTTACCATCCGTACTCTGGTTTTCACATTTTTGGTTACTTGCCTTCATCTCACGGTATATGTACTACTACTTGTACCTCTACATCTTCCAAACAGTCGGGCTTCTGTCTGCATATCCTTGGGCTTTCCCCGAGGCGTTTGCTTCTGAAGCCATCCCATTCCCCTGCCTCATGCGGCTGACTACCTGCTCAGAGTATCGACCTACCCTGAGAGATGACAGGGGACTTAATTCGTTCCTGATTGACCTAATTGCGTCGGGGGTGGGTTCTCACACTCCTCCGGGGTTAGTATAGTTATCTGGTTGATAACTTACGTGAACGCTTTCTGGTGACGGATTCAATTCACCAGCCACATTTCCCCATTGTCTTTTTGACGGCTGCGGTCGTAGCTGTTGGCTACCCTCTCCTCATTTCCGCAGCTTCAAATTAACGAAGGTTTCGAGTGAGTTTACTGAACGTTAACCCGTCCTAACTTAGCTAGCCAGATTACCCTCTGAGGCAAGGTTTGTCTGTCGTTTCTCCCCCCTGCTGATTTCCAGATTTTGATAGTCAGTCGCCATCCTGGGGGAGATGCTTCAACCTAAGCGTCAAGGCGGCAGGAATTACCCTTATTAGGGTTCACCTACAGGTCAATCAAGTTGTCAAGGTTCTGTTCCAACCACTACGAGAGGTTGGTTCTCCTTGCCCCTAGTTCGTTTCAGGCTGCATAGCCTTCCACTTTGTAGGGAACGAATCGCACGAAACCAAATTTATTAGTACCGCACATTTGGCGAGTCCCATGCCCTGCTGATTGAATCGACAACGGCTGCCAGGTCAACACTTCTAATGTCGGAGTCCCACCAACACAGGCGGCATCAAGCCAATGAGTTTTGGGAAGACCTAACCGAATCCGATTGAACTTTGTTTTGCCTCCAGATCCAGTGTCCACAGGTAAACCCGTTGCTTTCAAAGCATTGAATAAAGCCCATCGGGTAGCGTTAATTGCTGTTGCATCTTTTAAAGGTGATTTGCTCTGTGCCAATACCCTCTTTAAAATTTCAGGTTTGCCTGAGAGGAAATCTTTGATATCTTGATTACCTTTCCCCTGGTTGCAGGGATGGCAAGCCAGAGCCAGGTTAGAAACCCTATCAGAGCCACCTTTAGAGCGTGGGTGGATATGCTCGACCTCAGAAGTGTTGAATGCTTATTTGATAGGATTCTGAAAATAGACATACGAATCCTATAAACTGCTGATCTCAGCAATTAAAAACAAGTTCCTTAAACCAGTGAATATAGCTGATTTTCTCACACATAAAAGCCTGTAAAT
>NZ_JAUBTS010000166.1:0-1662 GCF_036705105.1 Microcoleus sp. B9-D4 | reverse complement strand
TAGGGCTTGCTGAAAAAGTTAGAAAACAGCATTTAGAAAGATGAGTGAATTCGAGTTCTCCTCGGCAATATAAGTTTTGTCAATTTTGTTCTGGCGAAACATAGCTTTTACCAATGATTGAAGCCAAAAAACATGAAAAAAGGTTTTTGTTATGAAATAGACCGAAAAAAAGCCAAAAAGCCTGCCGTAGCAGGGCAGAAAGATTCATCACCAGAAAAGTTATTGCGATGCTTGTTTCAGAAGTATTATCAAGTTTAGCCATCACTCTACCGAGGCTAAATCTTCTTTTAGCTTCTCCAAATTTCCCTTCAATTAAGTTACGAATTCTCTCGTCTGATTGAGCTTGTTTTTTCATTGCTTTGCTCAGATTTTTGGGAGGTCTTCCTAGACAGACACCACTCATTCTTATGCCGAGTTCTTTGCACCAAGCTCTATTTTCTTGTGTTCGATATATCCGATCGACATGAATTGATTCAGGGTAAAATCCGGTGAATCGTTTAAATGCTTCTACTTGTATTTTTAAGTCTCCTGATTCGTTGAAATTATCCCAACTAATTCGGTCTAAAAATACGTACCCATTTCGACAACTGGCTGACAGTTTTGCCCCAAATTCAACGGATTTCCCAGCTTTCCCTCTCACTATAGGGCGGATATGTGGTTGCTTTAAACTTACTATTCTGTCGGGAATACTATGTTCTTTCTTTTCATACATTGACAACTGTTGACGGTAGACTTCTGCAACTACTAACAGCATTCTATAATGAGATTTGGTTAATAACTGTAGATCGCCCATTCGCTCTATATTATCCAAATTTCTTTGGATGTATTGCAGTTGTTTTTTAATTGCTTTTCTTCTTTCTTTTCGTCGTGGCTTTCGCTGTTTTGCTATGGTTAGGTATTCTTTCCTGGCTCGGTTTCGATAAGTTATCGGTTTTTTTTTACGGGTGACTTAATTTGATTGTGCAGAGCATCTATGATTTTTTCAGTATGTTCTCTTGCTTGATTTAATAGTCCTAAGTCGGTCGGATATTTAATGTCGGCTGGCGTACAGGTTGCATCTAATATTAATTTTCCTTGATTTTTGGGTTCACTTATTGCTGATGACTCTTTTTCGACGAGAACTCCTAGCACTTCGGTCTGCTCTTTGACCATTTTTTCGTTGATTTTATTGACTAGGTTGACACCTATTCTCTCCCTAAAATGAACGAACATGGATGAATCAAATGGTGCGGCATCACTATAGGTTGTCATGCCTATAAAGTATTGTAGGTATGGGTTTTCTCTTATTTGTTCAAGCGTTTCTTTGTCGCTGGATCAAGGCCTTTCTTTAATTATTAATGCCCCCAATGCCATCCTAAATGATTTGGCAGGCGCTCCTGTAGATACTGTAAAATGTTCGGCATATTCATCTTCAAATTCTGACCACGGAATTATTTTTGCCATGATTACCCAACGATTATTCTCTGATAATTGCCCCTGTCCGTGAAGATCAAAGTTGGAAGGTGGGGTTGGGGCCCTAGTCAACTTTTCGGTACATGAACGAAAGTGCTGCTGTGCATGGCTTTTGACTAATTTTAGCTCATAGTCTTACACATTGTCAACGCCGAACGCGAGTCAAAGTCTTTTGAGGTAAGGGTTTTAGGCTTATTCAGCAAGCCCTAA
>NZ_JAUBTS010000165.1:0-1663 GCF_036705105.1 Microcoleus sp. B9-D4 | reverse complement strand
GGGCTTACTGAATAAGTTAGGAAAAATTGCGATCGCACTTGATGGGCAATTCAAGCTCGGCGACACATAACTTTTTGTTGACTATAACTTGCCCAAGTATAGCTTTTAATAATCATTGAACCGTAAATCGGTGTGATTTTCGGTTTGTGACATAAAAACACACAAAAAACCCGTCTTAACCAGGTAGAAAGGTTGATTACTAAAAAAGTAATAGCAATGGCTGTTTCCGAAGTATTATCAAGTTTGGTCATCACTCTATTCAGACCGAATCTTCTTTTACCTTGTCCAAATTTGCCCTCAATAGAGTTACGAATTCTCTCATCTTCCCAGGCTTGTTTCTTTGTTTCCTTACTCACATTTGCTGGTGGCCTTCCTAAAGGGGGGCCACTAATTCTAATTCCTCTTTCTTTACACCAAGATCGGTTTTCTCTTGTTCGATAAATGCGCTCGGCATGGACTGATTCTGGGTAGTATCCTGTGTAACTTTTAAATGCTTCTACTTGTGCTTTTAAGTCTTTTGATTCGTTAAAGTTATCCCAACTTATCCGGTATAAAAATACATATCCTTTAATACAACTCGCTGATAGTTTGGCTCCAAACTCCACAGGTTTTCCTGCTTTTCCTCTGACAATGGGACGGATGTGCGGTTGGCTTAAACTTACTATTCTGTCCTCTATACTCTGTTTTTTATTTTCAAATAACCAGAGTTGTTGGCGATAGACTTCTGTGAGGACTAGCAAAGTTTTATACTGCTTTTGGCTCAGACTTTGTAGGGTGGCACCTGATTCGATTAGTTGTTCAATATGAGCGAGGTTTCTTTTTATATATTGCAGTTGTTTTTTAAGGGCTTGGATTTTTTGGTGGCGTTGAGGTCGTCGTTGTTTGGCTATTGCTAAGTAGTCTTTTCTGGCTATTTTTCGATAGGTTCTGGGTTTTTTATTAATTTTTTGCTTGAGGATTTTATAGAGAATGTCGATGATTTTTTCGGTGTGAACTCTGGCCTTGTTTAATAGTCCTAAGTCTGTGGGATAGCTAATGTCTGCTGGGGCCGAGGGAGCATCTATGATTAATTTCCCTTGATTGGCTGATTCATTTTTTGCGTCCGAATCCTTTTCTTTTTCGGGCGGTTTTGGGGTGGTTTCGCACATTTTTTCCACCAGTCGTTCGTTCACTTTCTTGATTAAATTCGCACTGATTCGTTGCCGAAAGTGGACTAATAGTGATGGGTCAAAAGGGGACTCATTACTGTAGGTGGATTGACCGATAAAGTATTGTAGGTACGGGTTTTCACGGATTTGTTCTACTGTTTCTATGTCGCTGATTCCGAGTTTTTCTTTGATGATTAATGCCCCTAATGCCATCCTAAATGATTTGGCTGGTGCTCCCATTTCGGTTGGAAAGTTTTCCGCATATTCTGATTCAAATTCTGACCACGGAATTAGTTCGGCCATTTTTACCCAACGGTTATCTGCTGCCAACTTGCATCCGTTGGAGAGTTCAAAGTCGAAGGGGTCGGTAGGAGCAGACTCAGCTTTTCGGTACACGATCGCAAATGGTAATGCAAGGGTTTTGTACTATTTTACCTGTTTTTCTTGCACCATTATTGATCGTCCGCTCTCTTAATCCTGGTGGTGTAACCTTTTGACACTGATTCAGCAAGCCC
>NZ_JAUBTS010000164.1:0-1711 GCF_036705105.1 Microcoleus sp. B9-D4 | reverse complement strand
GGGTGGCATTGTTGTCATCTCACTTATTTGACTCATTGTCAAGTACAATTTATACCAAATTAGATGAGCTTACCCTGGGAATGACACCCGGCTTTTTTAGTCCGCCCGACCCTACGTCCTGCCACGTAAACTGGGGCGGACTTTGTTTATGTAGCGAATTCTATTCGCCGATAAAAGTAGGAGGAAATACTTTAGATAAATCTAGGGACAAATCCCCAAAATTAGGGAGGGCAACTGTCTCGTTAGGCAGAAAAATTCTCTTGACGCGATAACCAAATTTGCCTTGCGAATTCTGATAAGGTTCGCTGTAACATTCCAAACAAATTTCTAATAAATTAAATATCCAATAATCAGAGATACCCGCTTCAGCATAAAGGGGCAACTTGACTTGTTTGTCGTAATTCAAAGAAGAATCCGCAATCTCAATCAGTAACAATATATCCGCTGTTGTGGGGTGACAGGATAAATAGTCATCAGGGCGATTTTGCACGATCGCGCGATCGGGTTCTGGTTCGCTGTCATCAGGCAGAATAATCGGTTGTTGTCCTCGCAGTGTCGCCCTTTCTCCCAGCAGCTTAAATAACTCCCGTTCCAAGCGTGTCTCGCAAACAGAGTGAGCAGTACCTTTAGCAGCCATGTTGACAAGTTCTCCCTTGATTAACTCAACTCGATCGTCCTCACTAAAGAACCCCAGTTCTGTCAGGCGGTGATATTCCGCTAGGGTGAAGCGTTTTGCAGTTGCGATCGACATAACAGCCACCTCAATACAGGTCTGTTGCGATTATAGGCGATCGTCGATCGGCTAAACAATGCTAATCATGAGCACCGCTAACAGCAATCTTGTCAAATTTGCCTCATCCTTTGGTTGCAAATTTTCCCAATTTTGGTGAATTTACTCCCCCAACTTATGTCCGGGATCATATCTGCCTTAAGCAAGATTCTAGCATCACTATTTATTAGGTACTTTAACTTAAGTAGCAAACAAAAGTTTTCTCACAAATAAGAAAACTGAGCAATAGATATTATTTTGGAGGCTTGAATGACCTTTACTACCAGTGCTTACGACCAAGGAAAAGCAGATATTAAGCAGTTGAGTGTAGACGACCAATTAGGTTTGCTGTGGTTTGTTTACACCGAAATGGGCAAGTCAATAACGCCAGCGGCTCCCGGTGCTTCCGGTTCCGAAATCGCTCAGGGTTTGTTCGAGCAAGTCAAGCCTCTGCCCCATCAAGAACAACTACAAGTAATGCGGGACATTGCCTCAAAAGCCAATACTGAAATCAGCCGGATGTACGGCTCGATGAGTCCTGAAACCAAGCTGGCTTTTTGGTATTTCCTAGCGGTAGGAATGGACGAAGGAACTATTATTCCTGTGCCTCCAGACTATCAACTTCCCGACGCAGGAAAAGCTTTATTAGGAAAGATTGAGGGCATGGATTTCCAGCAGCAAATTGATTTCCTTCGCGGTACAATTTTAGAAATGGGTGCTGAAGCCGCTCCGGGGGCTGGCATTTAATAATAGGACTTACGAAAAAAACCCGGTTTCTCGGAGAATATTGGGGGCTGCAACGACGCATCTAAGAAGAAACCGGGTTTTTAGCGCCGTTTGATGCGTAAGTCCTCAAAAAGATTAGTAAGGAATGAGAATTAAATAACTTAGAATTTTGATGGTTCTTGTGGGATGGGCGTCCCGCCCGTCCAGAAAGGGCGG
>NZ_JAUBTS010000163.1:0-1750 GCF_036705105.1 Microcoleus sp. B9-D4 | reverse complement strand
GAAAGCCAAGGGCAAGAAATCAGCGACAACACTCGCAGATATTGAGGCAATTTTGGAGATGATTGAAGGGTAAACCCCAAAAGGGAAATTAGGAAGCTATGCCCCCTTAAAAAGGGGCTTTACTTTGGAACTAAGCAGGATAGAGCTGTACTTAAGCTACCTCTACTGAATAAGCCCATTCCGCTAGTCAAGAAAAATGTGGTGCTTTATAAATGAGAGTATTTGCTAGTATTTGCCTGCATTTTCCAGCTTAGCCGCCTACTGTAGGCGGCTACTCTCAGAAATAGACTGAATATGACCGATTTTGCGACTTGACGTGAAGTGATTTTTAATGCGAGCGTCTTAACAATAGAAGACCCCTACGGTGCTACTAACACTTTCGGGGTATTTGCCTTTAGCTAGCTTACAGCCTCTGGCTTCATTATTATGTCACAACAGTCCGCTTCACGTATCCCACGATCGACTTCTCTTAAGTATTCGTGGGACGCACCCCTTGCGCTTCGCTGGTATCGAGATGCCGTGTTTGATAGCATCCGTCACACCGAGGCTTTTGCCTGCATTGATATTGGTACGGGCGTTAAATCGTGGCTTTATTACTACCAAGCGCCCGTGCTACTACCAGAGCAATGCGATTCCCTTTATGGTGTTGAGCCAAAAACCACCGACAGATTGATTCGTAATTTTGAAGCGCAACTGATAGGGGATGGTTTATTTGCTTGCCCGGAAACCTTTGTGCAATACTCGGAACCCGTACTGGGACTGTGTTGGATAGGGAAACCTCACCTTAACTATCTACTCCCCCCACGGGCTGTGCTTAAGCTGGCTTGCTGGATGCCAGCTACTACCGAGGTACTGCGAGTGCTAACGTGCCTCGAAGCGATAGCAAACAAAGCTTACGAGCCACTACCGGAACCTGTGAGAATGAGTCAACACTATCGGATAGTAGAACGGCGAACCGCCCCAAAGGATAAGCTCGCACTGGTAGCCGAAGCACAAGAATTGGGGCTTTATGCCTACGCTAAGCACTTCGGCGATTTGAAGTCAGGTATCACTTACAAGCGGTTACTGGCTCACGCCGAACGAGGCGGGCAATTCCCGCCTACCCGGCAAGAGCTAAATGATTTGTTGATTGAGTTTTAGATTGCGATCGGTAAGCTCGGAAAGTAAAAAGCTAGAGTCACATCATCTGCATAGTGTGAACCTAGCTTTTCTTTTGCTTTCATTTTTATAAGTAGCCGCCTACAGTAGGCGGCTACACCAGGAAATACACACGAAAATTCACTTGCTTAGATGATGAACCCAAAACTGACTAGGTTCAAATAGGGTATTAGTGAACAAAATTACACAAGAGACCCAATAGGTCTCTAGAAAATAGAGAAAAGTGATATATAAAGCGATACAGATTTTGGAACCCTATTAGGGTTAGAAATATTTTCTCGTATAAAAGCGCGAACAAACGGTGTTTAGTCTATTTACCTTTATTTTTACAAGTAGCCGCCTACAGTAGGCGGCTAAGCTAAAAAATACAGGCAAAGACACAGACAAGCTCCCCTACTCTCAGTCACACTATGCACACGATTCGAGTCAAAGCTTCCTTCTGAGCCGTGCGATCGCCAATAAAAAACCCCCCTTATTAAGGGGGGCGGTCGGTAGGGTGAGAGTAGGGTTAAATGCAGAAGTGTTGAATGCTTATTTGATAGGATTCTGAAAATAGACATACGAATCCTATAAACTGCTGATCTCAGCAATT
>NZ_JAUBTS010000162.1:0-1833 GCF_036705105.1 Microcoleus sp. B9-D4 | reverse complement strand
AACGAACATAAATTTGATTTCCCCAAAATACGTCAATATACTTACACAGAGAAAATCATTTAGGATTGATCTAGATAGAGAAAATCATTTAGGATTGCTATATGACATCAAAAAAATCGGGACTATGCAAAAAGCACAAAGTATATGTATAAATATAAAGTTGATTCTCAGCTTTCTTGAAAGTGCGATCGCGTCCGCTCCCTTTGAGATAAAATATTTATAAAGAGTGTTTATTTCTAGATAAATTTCCGCTATTAGGAATGTGACCCGTATGGAAGTAACCGAGCTGCTCAAAGAGTACGAAAATGGAAACAGAGACTTTGCTGACGCAAACCTCAGCGGAGCAAACCTCAGCGGAGCTATGTTGGTTGGCGTAAACCTTTCGAGGGCTAACCTGTCGGGAGCTAACCTGAGTCGGGCGCATCTCACCAAAGCAGAACTAAACGGCACAAACCTTTACAGGGCAAATCTGAGTTTTGCCAAAATGGGCCAAGCTAGATTAGCGGACGCAGAGCTTACAAAAGCCAATCTCAGCGGAGCTTTCCTCGTCAAAGCAAAATTGCCCAGGGCAAAGTTGAGTGGCGCCCAACTCATCGGTAGCAACCTGCGGAGCGCCATCCTCTGGAACGCCAATTTGTGTACAGCCGACCTGCAATTCATCAACCTGCGGGGAGCCAACCTCACGGGAGCCAACCTCAACTGGGCAAACTGCGGAGGGGCAAAACTCAGCGGTGCAAAGCTTTTTGGCGCTCAACTAACAGGCATCTATCTCAGGAAAGCTTATATCAATGGCATCGACCTGAGCAGGACGGATCTCAATGGCGTCAACCTGAGCGAAGCCAAACTAAACGGGGTAAACCTGGAAGGCTCGAACTTGTTAGCAGCCAATCTCAGCGGAGCTCAGTTGCGGGGCGTCAAGTTGATGGGAGCAGATTTAACCAGGGCAAATCTGGTGGGAGTTTCTTTGGTGCAGGCAAACCTCGATTGGGCTAGGCTGTGCTATGCAGACTTGAGTGAAGCCGACTTGAGCGGGGCAACATTCACGGGAACCAACTTTGAGGGTACTCAGTTAGCCGGATCAACAATGCCCCCATCTTTGAGCCATGATGTCTACTTAACTGCAGCACGTGGTGTCGCAGCTTAGGCCACGCCAAAAATTAATTTCGCATCTGAGTGGACGACTCTCGCATTGGTTTAACTTTTGATGCAGACATCATTACTTTTGTCAGGAACCCCATAGCTGAAAGCTAGGGGCTTGCAAACAATTCAACTTTAACGAGTAGAACGAAGCAAACCCGAACCTGACCAGCCTAAGACTCTCGAAGTCTACGTTTTCAGGGTTACGATACCGACAAATGCGTAGCTAGTTTGTTGCTCTATCGTCGATTGTTAAACATTCTTAACGGGGTTAAGGAAGTGCAATCGACCTAACAAGTCTTGAAAACCTTGGCGAAGCTAACGTTACGAGAAATCAGAAGAGACGCAATAATGTCTAACCAAATCCTAGTTTTAGATACCAATCGCAAACCGCTAACACCCTGTACGCCAGGGATGGCACGGTCATTACTTAAAGCAAGAAAGGCTACTGTCTTTCGCCGATACCCGTTCACCATCATGATCACAAAGGAAGTTCAAGATACTCCAGAATCTCTAACTTTAAAATTAGATCCTGGCAGCAAAGTAACGGGCATTGCTTTACTTAAAAATGACAAGCTGATTTGGGCAGCAGAGTTGACTCATAGAGGAGCAGCCATCACAGGGTAAGCTCATCTAATTTGGTATAAATTGTACTTGACAATGAGTCAAATAAGTGAGATGACAACAATGCCACCC
>NZ_JAUBTS010000161.1:0-1847 GCF_036705105.1 Microcoleus sp. B9-D4 | reverse complement strand
TCCCGCCCGTCCTTTTTGGACGGGCGGGACGCCCATCCCACTTTCAAGAGTGGAAGTTATTTAATTCTCATTCCTAAGATCAGGTTCGGTAAATTAACCGTAACTTTGGTAGGGGCGGGTTCACCAATATCTATAATATAAGCCTCAGATCCGTAAATCCGCCCCTACCGGGATATTGAAATTTTTAGCGATCGGCCTCTAGACAAAATGGTAGCCAGTTGCGGTAAAATTGTGGTGGTCAAATTAAAAAGTATTTGAAAATGCCCAGCACCATCTCCGACATTAAAGTAAAAACGATCGCAGGCGAAGACAAGCAGCTAGGAGAGTACGCTGGCAAGGTACTCTTGATAGTTAATGTAGCTTCCAAATGTGGCTATACACCTCAATACAAAGGACTCGAAGAATTGAGCAAGAAGTACAGCGCGGCTGGACTCCGTGTTTTAGGATTTCCCTGTAACGACTTCGGAGGTCAAGAACCCGGAAGTAATCCAGAAATCGTCAATTTCTGTACTACAAAATACGGCGTCACCTTTGAATTATTTGACAAAGTACGCGCTAAAGGCACTCAACAGCACCCGCTGTACGCTAAGCTTACGAGTGCAGTCGATCCCAAGGGTGAGGTTTCCTGGAATTTTGAGAAATTCTTAGTTAGCAAACAGGGTGAAGTGGTTGCTAGATTCCGCAGTAGTGTTGGCCCCGATTCGCCCGAACTGATCGCTGCCATCGATCGAGAATTGGCAAAATAAGAAGTTCGACAATTAAGCTGTCGGCAGGATTTAACTGATTTAACGGAGGGAGGTTTAGGGAAGAGGGAAAAAATTAATTATGCTTTTTTTAGAATAAGTTGATATCTAATTTTTTTCTGCTCTTCCCCATTGTTTGCAAGCACTCAAACCTGAACAAATACCGATGATTGTATTTAATTGGAGAACTGTTTAATTTAATGGAAAATACATCGGGATTAGATTTAGTGGTAGGTTTACTTGCCTTCGCAATTCTGGCAGGTGGTCTGGCCATGCTATTTGTAGGCATGGCATCGTTTCCTAAAGAAAAATAATACTAATCGATATGATGTGTGATCGCACAACCCTAATAAAAGTGTTCGTAGTGAGGACTTCAGTCCTCATATAAATCTGAGGACTGAAGTCCTCACTACCAACTTAAAACGGTTATTTTCCCTGGCCGGATCTGAATAAATCTAACAGCATTCAATTTTAACATTCGCAATAATTTAAAATCATGCAAACTACCGAAAACAACGTCAAAATAGCCCTCGCGCCGGGGAATTTGCGCCGCGTTCACCATATCGCTTTAAACGTGCGCGACATGAAAGCTTCCCGCCAATTCTACGGTACAATTCTCGGCCTGCACGAACTAACAGGTGCAGAAATTCCTGCAACTTTAACAGAAATGGTAGCCGCTGGTAAAGTCGCTAATTTCGTTACCCCAGACGGTACTGTTATTGACTTATTTTGGCAGCCAGACTTGGAACCGCCAAACCCAGACCCGGAGAAAGCTTTTACCCGCGCCAACCACTTAGCCTTCGATATCGAGCCGGATTTGTTCGATCGCGCTCTGGAAGTGCTAAAGTCAAATCAAATTGCGATCGATAGCGGCCCCGTCACTCGCGCTACAGGACGCGGCATTTACTTTTATGATCCTGATGGATTTATCATCGAAATCCGTTGTGATGCAGTTTAAACAGTCGCTATCGGGTTCTCCGTAGTCCGGGTGCACCCTACATTTACTCTTTGGATCGCGGTACTCCCTAATGATCGCTAATTAAATAACTTATAATTTTAATTATTATTGTGGGATGGGCGTCCCGCCCGTCCAAAAAGGACGGG
>NZ_JAUBTS010000160.1:0-1853 GCF_036705105.1 Microcoleus sp. B9-D4 | reverse complement strand
TTGACACTCCCTGTGCTGAAGCAACAGGGATTCTAAAGAAACTACCAAAAGGTAATTCTTGAAGGCGCTGTCAATGCGCCCCTACAAACTCCGTTAAGGTCAAGCCCTAACATCGTCTCTACTTTTCTCAATATGTTACCTGCTCCATTGCAGTCAGCATTGATGTACCAATTTTTCGCACTCGTCCTGTACAAACCGCGTTTTACCCGTCTACCCGTTTCTTTCCACCCTTCGGGTTTTTCACCGATTTTAGGTAGAAAATCACGGTCTACAAATGATGCTTTAGACGTGTAACTTTCTTCAGTTTCCACAAACTTAATGCCGTATTGTTCGCACAGTTGAGCAATACGGTTTTTCAGTCGTGCCGTAGGAATTTGAACAAACTGTTGATTTGTTTTTTTGCCCATACTAGCAGAATCTTTCTGCCTTTTATTCCACCCGAAAACGATAACACCGATTTCGTTTTTGATGCAGTGATCAACGACTAAACGAGCTGCTTTATTTACGGCATCGCGCATTCGGCGGTTTCGCTTTTCAGTTAATCGCGCCAATTGATGCGACCAAAAACCATTATGCTTGCCCTCCATCAAAGCTGCTACCCGCTTGTTATACCACTGATTAACCGACTTCAAATGCTTGCCATCAATGATAAAGCTTGTCCCTGAGTTGCTGACGCAAGTAAGCCAGTTACCAATACCGTGATCGATACCTAAAGCTTTTTGGCTGTCTACAGCAGTTTGGAAGCTAACTGTTTTGTAAACAAACTCGGCGTAAAAACAGCCATTTCTGGGTAGAATTCTAATTTCTCTAATATCGGCATAGTCTAAGTTGGTAGGCATGGGGATTTGAAAGCTCTTCAGTCCAAACCAAGTTGTTACTTTTTGACCCAGAGGGATTGAAACTTGGCCGTCAATCAACTTTTTCCCAAGCGCTTGCTTCGGATAAGCGATCAAATGAAATCCACCAGGAGTGCGGTAGCCAGGAAACTTTGGCCTGTTTTCGAGCTTGCCCTCCCAAAATAATTTAATTAGTCCTTTGAAAGATTTTACTGATTCACCAACAGCACCACAAGTCTGCTGAGCAGCTTGAGCGCATAATGCCCCGTAATGAGGATTGCGCTTTAATGCGTTAATTATGTCAAATGGACGGACACAAGTGTGAGCCTTAAAATAAATTTGGCGAGCGTAGTATACCGCACAATTGTGCAGTTTGTTCGATTCTTTGCAAATGTATTCTAGAACCGCCCGGAGTTCTTTATCTGGCTTGAGCAGGATTTGTTGACACCCAAACATTATTTAAGTTTTGTCGTTGTGATATGTTGAGTATACACTATCAATCAACGGAGTCAATCACTCTATGGCGAGTTTGTCAAAAAAAGATTTAGAGTATCGGCACGAGAGTAATGCTGTCTCGCTAATCAATATGCACTTTGTTTTTATCCCTAAACGCCGTAAAGCCGTACTGGTAGGCAAAATCGCGGAACGACTGCAAGAAATTATTTTCGAGGTAGTGACGGAAAACAGATGGAAAATTATTGCTTTGGAAATCATGCCAGATCACGTACATTTACTGGTTAACGTTAAGCCGACTGATTCTGCTAGCTTCGTTATGCAGAGGGTCAAAGGTAGGGCTTCGAGTTATTTGAGGAAAGAATTTCCTGAGTTATTGAAATTGCCTACTTTATGGACTCCCAGTTACTTTGTCGGCAGTGTTGGCAACGTCTCAACCGAAACTGTGAGAAAATATATCGAAGGACAAAGGAATAAATAATACGAAACACTCGTAGCCTAAAGGCTACAACTGCGTTTCATCCCCGGCTTAAAAGACCGGGGTTCTCACGCGAGGCGCTATAG
>NZ_JAUBTS010000159.1:0-1887 GCF_036705105.1 Microcoleus sp. B9-D4 | reverse complement strand
TGTCCGATACCTAGAAAGTAGACCACAATTATTTATCAATGCACTGTTTAGTTATTTTGTCAATGCGTAAGTCCTAAGCTAATAATTCCCGATAATAATCCCAAAAATCTTCGATAAACTGCCCTAAAATTACTTGATGGCAAGGGAATACCGGGCTTAACTTCTTGTAATGCCTTCCCTCGTGTACCCAACATAACGCTCGCTCGGCAGTGATTAACTTGAATTGGGGAGCATCATCGCAGCAAAGAGTTTGTACGACTGGGCAATCTGTTTGCTGATGATAGAAAGCAATAGCTGCTGCTTCCCTAATCCGGGTAACTTGTTGATCACCCAGTTTGGGTAGATACTTATTGAGTAGGTGATTAAACTGTGACTCACTCAACACCGTTTCTTGAGGTAATAGCTTGAGAGCATTCTGCCATTTAGTCGGGATTTTGAAGTCCTGAATTAGTGAGAATGTGAGTGGATTCAACATGAATTCTAGTTCTCGTCCTGGCTGTAATCCTTTCAGGACAGTCAATCTGTCTTTATTCGCTGTTGTAAAGTAGACTGTATATAAAGGGTTGCAGATGATATTGGTAGTATGGTTTACTCCACCTACACGCGCACCAGTTGGGTCGAAGTGTTGCCTGCAGACTACTTGCTAGTCCTGAATCATAAACTTCTTTTTTCTCGGTTTCAAAAAGGAAGTGTTTTTTGATTAACAGCTTGGATAAATAACCTGCTGATAGAGAAATACCTAAATCGGCTAAAAAATCTAGTAGTTTGCCGCATCGTCATATTGCCACCATAGTACAAACTGATGATTAAGGCTTTGATTCCTGGTCCAAATTCTCCTTCGTAGCCTAATGGTAATTCTGCTACATAACTTTTCCCCACTGAGGGTGAGTAATATTTCTGTTTGCGAAATAATATGTTGTCGGTTGCCAAGCTGATATCTTGGATGATTACTTGTTCGTATCCTTTAAATTCTGCATCTGCTGGCAGTCGCTCTTTGGGATATTCTAGTATTTCTTCTCGATCTATTTTAATCGTCGCGTTCTTACTGCCTTTTTTGTGCTTTTTTGGCGTTTTTCGCTCTTTTTCTGATGAGTGCTGGCTGCTGAATCCTTTGGAGTTGGCTTTGATGTCTGGTTTTCCTTGTTCTCCCTTCAATCGGTTGTTTTCATCTTTCAACCGTTGATTCTCTGACCCCAAGTCTTTGACTTTTAATTCTAATTGCTCTATTAGGTTCAGTAATATCTCTACTGTGTGAGGCATGGATTCGTCTGCAATACCTTTTGGGTCGATGGTTTGCAGTATCTTGAAGGATGACTTGTCTTGTGAAATAATCTTTTGCGTCATGTGTCCTATTTTATGACACTTTGTGTATTCTGCTTACTTCTTTTTCTCTGCTACCCCTACTTATTGAGCCGATACTTCGATATTATCTCCAATATTCCAAGGCGACTAAGACCTGTTCTTCGAGAGTTAGGATGGTGCGACGACTTCTTCTGTCTTTCTGATTTTCTGACTTGAAATTTACGCCTGGCGTTAACCCTTGCTTTTAAGGTTTGAATTTTGATACCAAATCAAACGTTGAAATTGAGAATGTTTCAAGTTTAGATAAGATTGATTTTTCATGATTTACTTAGGGATGAGAATTAAATAAAATCCACTTTTCATGACTGTTGTGGGATGGGCGTCCCGCCCGTCCTTTCTGGGCGGGCGGGACGCCCATCCCACAAGAAAAAAGGGAAATTATTTAATTGACGATCCTTATTGTGTAACGACAACAAAACTTTATAGCATTTTATCCTGTTTATAGCAACAATACTCCGGACAGTTTTTAAAGAGGGATGCGACGCCTACGGCAAGCAACGCTTACGCAATAAATCACAGAAGCGA
>NZ_JAUBTS010000158.1:1121-1918 GCF_036705105.1 Microcoleus sp. B9-D4 | reverse complement strand
TCCTTGCCCATTCAAAGGGAAAAGCCTCACGGGTGTAAACTTCCAAGGATGCCTTATAAGCCGCGATCGCCAGTTCCGAATTCTCAGCTTTTTCCCCTCTGATTCTCTCCCAGTAGGCATTCCCCAAATTATTTTGACTCCTTGCCCATTCAAAGGGAAAAGCCTCACGGGTGTAAACTTCCAAGGATGCCTTATAAGCCGCGATCGCCAGTTCCAAATTTTCAGCTTTTCCCCCTCTAATTCTGTCGTAATATTTTATCCCCAGACTGTTTTGAAACATGGCCCAATTTTTCGAGTCAGCTTTGCGAGTAATAATAGTTAACCCAATCTCCAAACAAGCGATCGCCACCTCTAAATTACTTGCCCGACTGCCTTGCCGCAGACTATAAAAACCAAGATTAAAGTTGAATAAATTAATAGCACAATTGAAAGCTTCTTCACCCTGCAACCTTGCCAGAGTTTGAGTTGCCCAGTCTCGCCGCAAAAATTGGGCAAAACCCTCGTCTATCAACTCTAAATTAGCCTGCATAATGCCCATTCTTTCCTCACGATCGTAGGTGAGGAGAGAATCAATCAAATTTTGATAAGCTTGTTGGCGTTGTTCGTCCATATCGGGTGGCGGGGGATTGGGCGGGGTAATTATGATTGGTGATTCTATTATATAGAGAACGCGGGTAGTTTGTTAGTGCGATTTCTCAGTCTTGTTTGTGAGTCCACAATCTTTCGATCCCCCCTAACCCCCCTTAATAAGGGGGGGACAAGAGTTAGGTTTAATATTGTTTGTGAGTCCACAATCT
>NZ_JAUBTS010000158.1:0-1021 GCF_036705105.1 Microcoleus sp. B9-D4 | reverse complement strand
TTCGATCCCCCCTAACCCCCCTTCGTAAGGGGGGGACAAGAGTTAGGTTGAATATTGTTTGTGAGTCCACAATCTTTCGATCCCCCCTAACCCCCCTTCGTAAGGGGGGGACAAGAGTTAGGTTGAATATTGTTTGTGAGTCCACAATCTTTTTAAGTGGGATTCAGGCGTTTCACTACAAGACTTCGCCCTCTCTTGTCCCCCCCTTATTAAGGGGGGCTAGGGGGGATCAGAACCCCGTTATGAACGAAAAACTTCGCCCTCTCTTGTCCCCCCCTTATTAAGGGGGGCTAGGGGGGATCAGAACCCCGTTATGAACGAAAAACTCCCTCCTCTCTTGTCCCCCCCTTAGTAAGCGGACTACGGAGGATCAGACATTCCAACTGATAGCAAACCCCCTCAAAATTCTGCAAAACTTCAACATTAGTAAACCTGACCACCTGAAGTCCATAGCCCTCTAGAATATTCGTCCTCTCCTCATCATAAATTTTCCCCTGTTCAGTAAAATGACTCTCTCCATCAATTTCGATGACCAGTCTTAATCCCGAACAGTAAAAATCAACAATAAAATTATCAATCGGCCGTTGTCGCAAAATGCGAAGGGGCAATTTTCGCAAAAAACCTTGCCACATCTTTTTCTCTGTGACTGTCTGGTTTAGCCGCAGTTGTTTAGCGATGGGAACAAGTTTTGGGTTGTAGGGCAAATAAAAACCGGAGTCTTTGAGTTGTCGCACAATACCTCCTAGCTTCCCTGAAAAAGTTAGTATTAGAATTATTATAGCTTTTCGAGGTACTGTTTAATGCTGACTCTAGATATTCAATTAGAAACGCTCGTTTGGTGGTGGGTTGTGCGTCCAGATTTAGGAGCGGCGATCGCCATTGAAGATCCCCAAAAGCTCAAAAACATTATCAGTGAGTACATTTTGCAAAATTGACAAAAATTCCTGGGGGGGTGACAAAGAGGTTTAGGAGATAGACCGAATAAGGGTTGCAGCCCGTATACCCTGTTGATAAAAGCGAC
>NZ_JAUBTS010000157.1:0-1921 GCF_036705105.1 Microcoleus sp. B9-D4 | reverse complement strand
CCGTACAAAAAGGCATCGGCAATATTGTCATCAAGAAACTCTCCGATAACTCAGTTGTAGAAACTATTGATGTCACCTCCACTAATGTCACCGTTAGCGGTAGTACCGTCACCATTAATCCAACTATTGACTTAGTTAACGGCACTGATTACTACGTTGAAATTGCCGCTGGTGCAATTAAAGACTTAGCAGGTAACAATTATGTCGGTACTACAGGTGCAACTGCTTGGAATTTCACCACCGCCCCAGCCGCTGACACCACTGCCCCCACACTCAGCAGCGTCGCTCCCGCAGATAACGCTACTGGTGTCGCCGTCGGAGCGGATTTGGTCATCTCCTTGAGTGAAGCCGTTGCCAAAGGTACAGGCAACATTGTCATCAAGAAAGTCTCTGACAACTCCGTCGTTGAAACTATTGATATCACCTCAGCCAACGTCACCGTCAGTGGTTCTACTGTCAGCATTAATCCTAACGCTGACCTCGCACCAAGTACCGAATACTATGTAGAAATTGCTAGCGGGGCGATTAAAGACTCGGCTGGTAACAATTATGCCGGGATTACAGGGCCAACCAGTTGGAACTTCACAACCCTCACCGCTTCGACGCTGCCGATTCCTCCCATCCCGCAATTAACCCAAAACGGTAGTGCTAATACCAGTCATCAGGGACAGAGCTTCACAGCTTCTGAGAATGGAACAATTAGCGAGATTGCGGTTTATACCGGAGGTGCTTTTACTGGCAATTTATTGATTTACAACAGCAGTAATGGCAGCGGTGCTGGCGGGAACAAAGGTACTCCTACCTATCAACAGAACATATCACTCCCATCGGGCAGTGGTTGGAAAACAGTTAAATTAGACACTCCTTATTCGGCTACCAGTGGGCAAACCTACTCCGTTATTTTTGAGGGAACAGGTACATTCTCTTTCTCGAATACTAACCCTTATGGGGGTGGGAACTATATCTTCAACTACGGCAATGCCAATGCCTCTAATGATTTAGCTTTCTTCATTAACCCGCCGGAAATTGATCTCAAAGGCAATGGTACTTCCATCGCCAATCAAGATATTACACCCACGACAATTGATGGCACTGCTTTTGCTGATACCCCAGTTGGTAGCCCGCTAGTTCGCACCTTTAGCATTGAAAATTTGGGTTCTAGTAATTTGACGTTATCGGGTACGCCTGTAGTCAGCATTACAGGGGCCAATGCCAGTGATTTTACCGTCAAGACATTACCAGCCAACACTATTAGTGCCAGTCAAGCTACCCCATTTGAAATTACTTTCCAACCTTCGGCTATCGGCACTCGCACCGCACGAATTAATATTTCCAGCAACGATCTCGACGAATCTACTTATACCTTTACCATTCAAGGTAACGGCCTTGATGGTACAGCGCCCACAGCCAGCAGTTTCACCCCAGCCGATAACGCTAGTGCTGTCGCCGTCGGTGCCAACTTGGTGGTTTCTTTCAGTGAAGCCGTTGTTAAAGGTACAGGCAACATTGTCATCAAGAAACTCTCGGATAACTCAGTGGTGGAAACCATTGATGTTACTTCCACAAATGTCACGGTTAGCGGTAGTACAGTCACAGTTAATCCCACGGCAGATTTAGCGCCCGGTACTGGTTACTACGTTGAAATTGCTGCTGGTGCAATTAAAAACTTAGCAGGTAACAATTATGCCGGTACGACAGGTGCAACTGCTTGGAATTTCAGCACTGCTGCTGCCGTTGATACCACAGCCCCCACAGCCAGTTTCACCCCCGCAGACAACGCCACTAATATTGCAGTTGCTGCTGATTTAGTTGTCACATTGAGTGAAGCCGTACAAAAAGGCATCGGCAATATTGTCATCAAGAAAGTCTCCGATAACTCAGTTGTAGAAACTATCAATGTCACAGCGGCAAATGTCACTGT
>NZ_JAUBTS010000156.1:0-2082 GCF_036705105.1 Microcoleus sp. B9-D4 | reverse complement strand
TAAGCCGGATGTGCCCAAAGGTACAAGTCCGGTTTTGAGGGGAGGGGGTTACAGCGATGTAATCCCTTTACCCGACTTCTCCACGAAGATATATCCGTTGTCCAAAGATGCAAAGAGATTATCTCCGAATGGTTACAAGGCATGGGTCTGGAATTAAAACCTAGCAAAACGAGGCTTGCCCATACCCTTAAACGGTATGAGCAAGAAGAACCAGGATTTGATTTCCTTGGTTTCACAATACAACAATTCCCTATAGGAAAGTATCACTCGAAACAAGGTTTTAAGACAATCATCACCCCAAGTAAACAAAAGCAAAAGGTACACTACGACCAAATCGCTAGAGTTGTAGAAGCCCACAAGGCAGCACCGCAAGCGGCGCTAATCAGCCATTTAAACCCAATTATCCGGGGATGGGCAAACTACTATGCGACTGTAGTAAGTAAGAAGGCTTACTCAGATATTGATAACCTCATGTACCAAAAGTTAAGAACTTGGGCAAAACACCGCCACCCCAACAAGAACGGGGAATGGGTATCAAAAAGATATTGGCACCCAATAAACGGTGATAACTGGGTATTCGCAACCATGAAAGAAGGGTCAAACTCTCTTCGGTTACTAAACCATGCCGACACTCCAATAGTGCGTCATGTGAAAGTTAAAGGCGAATTGGCTCCATACGACGGCAACCTGGTTGTGCGAATCGAAGCCGCACGAGAGAGTGGGAAACTCAAATACTCCCCTGGCAAGCGCTCAAATGCCAGTGTCCATTTCCTGGGGGCATAAGGAGCAATTCTTGTGTCTCATAGCTCAGGAAAGAAGCCGAACCTAAGTAGGAAGTCACGTCCAAAAAGGAGGCAAGGGCAAAACTAATTAGGTGTAGCAACAGCGAACCTGCGATGACGCTTCGTTAAGCCGAGCTTCGGAAAGTGACTGAAACAGGAGTGTAGGGACAATAGATAATCCAAAGAATTAGGTGGATTATGTGAGCGCCTAGTCCCCGGAGTAAAGCAGGACACCGAATTAGTTGTATCTCCATCTGGTGCGGAACGAGATAACCCCGATAGGGTCTACTGCCTAATTTCCAACGCAGTAGTAAAGAAACCGTAAGGTGACTCTAACTCCCTAGCGGGTGAGGGATGTCTTCAGAAGCGAATGCCGTCAGGACGAAAGTCCAGAGGAAAAAGGCACAAGCCTATAACTCGACGGATAGGGCAGGTAGAAACCTGAGATACCCAACCCGAAAGGGTGCAGACGGAAGACAGGTGAATCTCTTGAAGTTCAATGAGACGGGGCTGAACCTGTCAGGAAAAGTTAGATATGACTCATCGAGCCGTAAACGTAACTGACAAGAACGACACTCAATGGCAAGCCATCAACTGGCGCAAAGCCAATCGTGTAGTTAAGAACCTGAGACAGCGAATCTTCAAGGCTACTCGTGAAGGACGCTGGAAGACAGTCCGAAATCTTCAGCGGTTGTTGATGAAATCGCTGTCGAACATATACCTGGCTGTAAGGAGGTGTACACAACAGAATCAGGGCAAGAAAACTCCAGGCGTTGACGGATTGGTAGTTCTCAACCCAAAAGGAAGAGGAGTTCTGGTGGATGCCCTCAAGAAATTCATCCCCTGGAAGCCACTACCAACCAAACGGGTGTACATACCAAAGCCTAATGGAAAGAAGCGTCCACTAGGAATTCCTACGCTAATAGACCGATGCCTCCAAGCAATCGTATTAAACGCGCTAGAACCATGCTGGGAAGCACAATTTGAACGCGCTAGCTACGGATTCCGCCCTGGCAGATGCACCCATGACGCAGCAGAGAAAATATTCAATGCTGTTCGTCCCAACAAGAAGAAAAAGTGGGTAGTAGATGCCGACATTAAAGGATGCTTCGACAACATCAACCACGAATTTCTAATAGGTCGAATTGGAAATTTTCCTGCAAGTAAACTAATACAGCAATGGCTAAAAGCAGGATATGTGGATAAGAACGTATTCCATGAAACAATACTCCGGACAGTTTTTAAGCAGCCAAAGTACCATAAGACAAGACTGAAGGAAAATTAGGATGGTTTAAAATCA
>NZ_JAUBTS010000155.1:0-2118 GCF_036705105.1 Microcoleus sp. B9-D4 | reverse complement strand
TTAAATAACTTCCACTCTTGAAAGTGGGATGGGCGTCCCGCCCGTTCAAAAAGGCCGGGCGGGACGCCCATCCCACAATAACAATTAAAATTGTAAGTTATTTAATTCGCGATCCTAAGATTCTTGAGCCAAAGTACATCGATCGCACAATCCAAAAAACTCCAAAGTGTGATAATAAATCTTGAAAGAATGAGATTGTTGTAGTTGGCTTTCTAAGTGGTGGACGGGGCATTCGTCGATCGTAATTGATGCGCCGCATTCGAGACAAGTTAAGTGGTGTTGATCTTGGTGGGCGGCACCGTAGAGAGACTCGCCACTAGCAAGCGTTCTGACGTGAACGAACCCCTCTCGCTTTAAACCGTCGAGGGAACGGTAAACGGTTGCTAGGCCCATGCTTTGGTCGCTGTTACGCAGTTCTAAGTAGATATCTTGCGCTGAGAGCGATCGATTCAAGTGCTTGAGCAAGTGTAAAATACGCTCCTGACTGCGGGTGCGGTTGGTTCTCATAATTTTTTTGTGTAATCTGCTGGAATCACATCTGTCCCTGTTTCTAGGCTATCTTACTTGGGCTAACCAAATGGCGATCGGCGCGCAGCTCGGTTGTAGAATACAATGGGGCTAACTTTCACATCACCTACCGCAACATTCCCGTGACTCAGAAATATCTTGCCCAAATCTATGTTACCCTCCGCCCTTCTGTTTTAGATCCCGCCGGCACTGCCGTACAGTCTGGTTTGCAACACATGGGATACGACAATGTTGAGCGTGTGCGAATCGGGAAGTACGTTGAATTGACGCTGACTGCTGCTGGTGAGTCCCAGGCCCGCGAACAACTAGATCGCGTTTGCGACCAACTTTTGGCCAATCCAGTGATTGAAAATTATCGCTTTGATTTGACTGAAATTCCTGTTGCTGTGGAGACAGCGGCGGCATAAATGCGATCGCCCGTAGGGTGTTTTTAAAGCCGGAGATCCCCCCTAACCCCCCTTAATAAGGGGGGACAAGAGCATTCAAAGTCTTTGTTAAAAAGCGGGGACAAGAGCGTTGAAAGTCTCTGTCCTAGGGTGTTTTTCAACCCGGAGATCCCCCCTAACCCCCCTTAATAAGGGGGGGACAAGAGTGTTCAAAGTCTCTCTTAAAAAGGCGAGGACAAGAGCTTTCAAAGTCTTCGTTAAAAACACAAAAACTCGGAACACTCAAAGTCCCCCTTCTTAAGGGGGATTTAGGGGGATCTAGACTTTGATACAAGCGAGAAAAACATAAGATTTTAGTCTTAAGTTGACACCTCTTCCTTCTTCCTTCTTCCTTCTTCCTTCTTCCTTCAGCTTATGAAATTTGGAGTTATTGTTTTTCCTGGTTCAAATTGCGATCGCGATGTGGTGTGGGTGACTCAAGGGTTACTCCACCAACCAACTCGCATGATTTGGCACGAAGATACCGATATTTCGGATATTGATGTCATTGTAATTCCCGGCGGTTTCAGTTACGGAGATTATTTGCGGTGCGGCGCGATCGCCCGTTTTTCTCCGGCGATGCGGGCTACTGCGGAACACGCGAAACAGGGCAAACTTGTACTCGGTATTTGCAACGGTTTTCAGGTGTTGACTGAAGCTGGTTTATTGCCTGGTGCTCTGGTGCGGAATGCGGGATTGAATTTTATTTGCGATCGCGCTTCTTTGAAAGTCGAACGCGGTAATACTCGTTGGACTGCGGCTTATACTACGGGTGAAATCATCGATTTGCCGATCGCCCACGGTGAAGGCAACTATTATGCTGATGCCGATACATTAGCAGAACTAGAAGAGCACGAACAAGTGCTGTTTCGCTACTGCACAGAGGCGGGCAAAATTAGCGATGCTGGGAATCCCAACGGTTCGTTAAATAATATTGCCGGTATTTGCAATCGCCAAGGCAATGTATTAGGAATGATGCCGCATCCTGAACGGGCATCCGATCCGATGTTGGGCGAAACTGATGGGGTGAAATTGTTTCAAGGGTTGTTGATGGCCAGTGTTGCTGCTGTTTTGTAGTTGATATTTGGGGCTGGGGGGGTGACAACCCACCCCAAACCCATAGCTAGTAAGGATTGAGGCAACTTGTGGTAAAAAAAGATAGGCA
>NZ_JAUBTS010000154.1:0-2228 GCF_036705105.1 Microcoleus sp. B9-D4 | reverse complement strand
CTCCTTTGTTCATAAGTGCGATCGACTCCAATGACTAATGACTAATGACTAATATCTAATATCTAACGCAAAAGCCAGCACGAGACGCTGTGCTGGCTTTCTTTGCGGTTACTCTAGTTCGTTGTCTGCCTTTCTCTCTTGAATTTGACGCTCTGCCTCGTCAAGCTCTTGAATAATTCCATTAAGATTTTCGAGTTCCTCTCTTAATTTGCTGATTTTTTGCTCATATTTAGCAGCGTCCGCAAGTGCCAACCCGTGTGCAGATAAAGATTCGGTCAACTGAGCCTCAAGGCTCTTGCTCAGTTGACGAGCAAGTTTCCCACTAACAGAGAGGGAGATAGCGGCGGAATCTGTCCGCGTAACAGTTGCTCTAATGCGTCGCTGTCGCTTGCCGCTCCCATCACCTCCTTCAGTGCTTGCAATATCTTGCGAGCCGTTGGAGTGATCCGAACCGCCAATTGGACTGACTTGGTTTCCCCGTGCAGCGAGTGTTTCGTCTTGGCCATAAGTTTCAGTTGCCATGCAAAGTACCTCTTAATTTTGTCATGCAATGTATTGACAGTCGATTGTAATGCAATGTACCATATAAGCTATTGTAGTGCAATAAGTATCAATTTCATCCTGCACTGCATACCCCAAACGTTAATGGGTGGGCAAATCCCGCCCTTTCCCTAACCTATGTACACCCTGGAAAGTTTGCAACAGAAGAATTTAAAGGAATTGAAGGAAATCGGCTGGGAACTGAATGTGGTACCAGAAGGCGACAGACGGTGCCGCCAAAACTGGATTGATGCCATTGCCGGTGTCAATCCCCCACTGCTACAACTGCTGGAAGTTTCCCCCGGTGTCGAAGTCGAACCGGTATCGGAGGCGATCGAAGTTCAACGCCAGGAGCCACTGCTGGAATCTTCCCCGTCAGCGGTTGAATGTCCAAGTTGTGGCGCTGTTCATGCCTTGTACAGCACGAAAGACTATTTAGATAGACCGGAGATTCGCTGTTTGCACTGCGATTACAGCAGGTTCAAAAACTACCCCGGCGCGATTCAACTTGAAGCCCAGGAGCCGCCGATCGAGTCCAAGTTTGGCCGCATCGTCTATCCCAAATCGACCGAATCGCCGATCGCACAAAATGCAGAAACTAGACCCCAGCTCGACAGAACAGAAAGTGCTGATGTACATAACCGGCGCCCTCATCCCGCCGAATCAGTTCGAGATAGCAGCGGCGCTAAAGCTGAAGCACTGGGAAACAAAGAAGGCGATCGAGTATTGGCGCTGGCAGGGAATAGTGAAGCAAGTAGAGGGGGAGTTTTACCCCATCAGTCAATTGAACTAGCGGCCACATTTAACGATGAACAGCCGCCGAACCGTGGTGATGGCAAAGGACGGATTGAGCCAAAAGTGAGCCAAAGTGCGATCGGCTTTGTGCCTGAAAATCTCTTAGTTTGTGCCTACTGCACAGAGCCTGAGTACGCATCACTGCGAGACGAGACTTACCGATGCTATCGGTGCAAACCTGATCAGAATCCCATCTTGACAGGGATTGTTTTATCAGACAGATTTCTTGCTCGCTATTCCCCGCCACAGCCTGAGATTGTCCGCTTTCAAGCCGACATTGACGGGCAACTCAGGTTGCTCGATTTCACAGTGGAAACCAACGACGAACCGCCAGAGCCGGATGATTTTCCCAGCATCGATGCTTTCAATGAGGCGATCGCACTTTGGGACGCCGAACACCCCGAACCGCTGGAAATTTCCCTCGATTCCTTCTGCGAGTGGGCCCCGTGTCCCGATGACTGGTACGAACCGGAACCGTCCGAAGTGATGGAACTTTCACCGAGCTCCGATCATTTGCTTAGCAGCTCCGATCATTACGAAGTTCGCAAGTGCTGGAACTTTTCCATTCCCACATTTGACACTTGGTGCGATCGCACAAACCGACAAAACGACACAGACGAACCGCCTGACACAGGGATATTTGCCCGACTGCCGGGGCCCAAACCGCCGAAATTTCCACCAAGGGCGATCGGGTCTGACACTGCCAAAAAGTCCTTAAACGCAAATCGGTATACTACACGCAGCGTAATTGCAGCCCTATCGCCTATTACCCCCATCGCTGCTGGCAGTAGCAGTCAGTCAGGGCGATCGCCTCCGGGAGGTGATGCCATGCACTAGAAGCGGCTGCTTGCATAGAGCATTGAACATGACGAACTTATCTCCCATATCTCGTT
>NZ_JAUBTS010000153.1:0-2234 GCF_036705105.1 Microcoleus sp. B9-D4 | reverse complement strand
TACGATATTTACAGGCTTTTATGTGTGAGAAAATCAGCTATATTCACTGGTTTAAGGAACTTGTTTTTAATTGCTGAGATCAGGAGTTTATAGGATTCGTATGTCTATTTTCAGAATCCTATCAAATAAGCATTCAACACTTCTGGATGTGATGGCTGGTGTTAATAATGCCGATAGTTGCGAGGCAATCGCTTCATCTTCCACCATCGGTTTTGTGGTTTTTTTGGCGTGGTCACGGTTGGTTTTTTGATTCTTTGCCATATTTGCTGACCTACACAATCGCCCAATTATTTGTCAATTATATCGTTTGATCGTACCAACTCTCGCAATCGATCGTCCTCGCCCCGACGCTCGAAAGTACACTTGTGGTGCAACTATTATCGATCGCCCGCCATTATTTATCGATCGCCCGCCATTATTTATCGATCGCCCGCCATTATTTATCGATCGCCCGCCACTGTTATCGATCGCCCGCCACTGTTATCGATCGCCCGCCATTATTATCTATCGCCCGTCATTATTATTGATCGCAGTGCCACGCCAATCGAGCCAACAACTTATTAATAATGATAATCGCGCCCTTGCGTGGGAGAGTCTGCCACAGGCGGACTCTCCCACCCTTACCCCTTGTTTGATTATCATTATTATCAAATTATATTTATGCACAAAGGGGTATTGACAGAATCTACTCCTTTCTAACTTGTTACCAATGATATGCGATTGACGCCTTTGACAGGATTTTTGCCAAGGGCGATGAAGAGGTTATTATTAAGAGCTTTTATCATCCATCGACGACGAGAAAAAATCGACGATGCCAGACTCAATCGATATCGAGAAAATTTACAGGAAAGATTAACCGGGATTTTGAATTTAGCGCCACACAATCCGGATGGTATCCGGTTACGAAAACGCTATGGTGGGCTAATTGACAATTTATTTCTATTTCTGGAAGATGCGACAATTCCACCCACGAATAATAGTAGTGAACAGGCGATTCGGATGAGTGTAATATTTCGCCGTGTGACTAATGGCTTCCGTTCGGAATGGGGGCGAGATTTGTTTGCTGCTGTTCGTTCAGTTGTTAATACTGGGAAGCGACAGGGTTTAACTGCTTATCAATCTATTCAACAAGCTCTCTCTATTGATGGCTCCATTTTTTCCCCTAGTTGAGCAATTACCTTCTCTGTTTGACCCTCACGAGTGAGTGTCAGTAACATGATACCTCATCTTTCTGAGAAAGGCTATACAGCACTTCCGGGTGTTATGAGGTACAATAAGAATAGATGAAAAAAATACACCAATGAAAGCATATTCAGTTGATTTACGAAAAAAAAATAGTAGCAGCCCATCAAGAGCATAAGCTGTCGATCAGAAAAACAGCAGCGATATTTTCCGTCAGTAAAAGCTTAGTTCAAAAATTGGTCAATCAACAAAAAACTGAGGGAAATTTACAGCCGAAGCCCAGGGGGAAACCGAGATACAGTCCTGTGAATAATTCCACAGCTTCTTTGAGAGAAATAGTGGCCGCACATCCCGATGCAACCTTACTAGAATTGTGTGAGTTATTTGCCGAACGGACGGGAAATTGGGTGGGTAGAACAGCCATGTGTAACGCGTTACAGAAGTTGGGATTAAATCGTAAAAAAAAAACAGTCAGGAGTAGCCAAGCCGGAACAGAAAGAGTCATGAAGTTAAGGTTAGAGTATTGGGAAAAAGTCAAGCATATCGAACCTAAAAATGAGCGTATTTTTAGATGAGACTGGAGTATTGCTAGGTTTAAGCCGAACTCATGCACGTTCGGAACGAGGCAAAGCGAGCCTATGCGGTTAAACCTTTTTACGCCCGGAAAAAAGTCACAGTAATTGGTGCAATTAGTATCAAGCGAGTAGTGGCACTCATGACAATGGATAACTCAATGGATGGCAAAGCATTTGAGGTATTTATAGAAAAATGTTTAGTGCCACAATTGTGGTCGGGAGCAGTAGACGTGAATTGATAATTTACCCGCGCATAAAGTAGATTCAATTACATCGATGATTGAATCTGTGGGTGCTTCTATTTTATGTTTGTCCCCATACTCTCCTGATTTTAATCCGATTGAATTATGGTGGTCGCAACTTAAATCTTTATTGCGAAAATTTTCGCCAACGACCACTAAAATGGTTGATACGATAATTGCTGTGGCTCTTGACTTAATTAATCCGAAACATCTCAAAAACTGGTTTACTAATTGC
>NZ_JAUBTS010000152.1:0-2245 GCF_036705105.1 Microcoleus sp. B9-D4 | reverse complement strand
CCTGAAGTTTGTTCGCCATATTGGATTTCCTCTACTTTTACCCTATATTTTAGTGTACCTTCATAGTGAATTGGTATTAGCCTATTACGTAGAATGGCAGATGCGTTCTCTTTTGGCTCCGATGCTGTTTGATGAGGAGGATTGGGAGTCGGCTCACCAACAGCAAAAATCAGTGGTTAAAGCGGCGAAGAGCGATCGAACTTTAGCCAAGGCGAGAACCAAGCGAACAGCCGATAATTTACCAGTACATAGCTTCCAAACTTTATTAGCGGATTTGGGTACGATCGCCCACAATGAAATTATGGCAACTATGGAGCAATGGCACTGAAAAAGGCTTAATCACGCCCGCAGTTTAGCTTTCAAGACAGAGCGAGGTTCCTGCATTCGAGGATACGGTTTCGGCCTGCGTTTCAAAACTCTAGGTTCAGAACGCTCAGGTCGAATCGTGAGTAAATTAGTTGCCACCTGTTCCAAAAGTAATTGACGCCATTGTCGCTGTTGGCGTTTTCCTGTAGTTGCCAACAGCGTCAATAACAGATTAAACTGCTGCGAAAGTTGATTGGAATGAGAGTTGAAAAACTGTATTTTCTGACGAAGATACAGCCTGCCACATAATGGTACGTAATAAAGTGTAAGCTAATAAGTGTGTCCAGATTTCTTTTCTCACCATCACCGGAGTTTTAGCTGTTAACCTCTCCATTTTTAACGTTGTTTTGAGATAGCGTAAATTGACTTCTGCTGCCGACCATCGAAACCCATATAAAAAAGTCAATTTTTCAACAGTGTACCGTTTGGTATCCACCAATGTTGTCACTACAATGATACGCTCAGCTCTGAAGCCGCGGCGCTTAATTCGCAAGCATACTTCCCGGACGATGAAACTAGACGGCAATGCCTCGAATTCCTCAACAGTCATGTGGTTGGGACACTGTTGGGGCTTATTCCAGACGACTTTGTGATCGCCAATTCCCAACTTTTTCCCCCGTCTAAAGTCAGTTTTACGGAGATGATTTTTACGGAAAACAGCATCTGCTCCTTGCTGTTTCACCAAAACTAAATCGACATAATTGCCATAAGCTTGATCTGCCAATATCACATCGTCGGGGACTAAATTTGCATAAATCAAACGGCTCATCACAATCTCACTGCTCGCTTTCGGAAGCTATGCCAGCGGATACCACAGCCCCAGTTAGCAATGAAAAGAGTACCACTATTTTAGCGATGGGAAATCCACACCCAGCTTTTTGATTGCTGTGTTGCGGATACTCGGCTTGATTAGCAGCAGTATCATTCATCAACACTGTTGTCCCATCTAGTACCCGCACCCGTCGTCCACACCATTGTTGTTCTATGGGAACTTGCTTTTCTAGAGCCTCTGCGACTATGGGTACTAACTGTTGAACGAGTTTTTCTGGTAGTCGCTTACGAGCTTTACTGTATGCCCCGGTATCAGAAGAAGGAGGCTTGACCCCGGCCGCCCTGGGCCACGTACTCATCCGCTTCACGGCTTGACTCAAACTTTTGTCGGGATCGAGTACCTGGGATATCATCGCCCACAAGGTGACTATCGGTGTGTAGATGCTTTGGTAGTAGGTGATCTTCTCATTCGCTAGAAGCTCCTGGACTAACGAATCTGGCAGCAGCTTCTCCCAAGGTGAGGCAACGCTCTGCAAAAATTGTTGTTTGAGAATGCACGCACGATTTGGCATTGCCGGGAGAGAGATATTTTGGTTTGTAAGGCAATTATCTATGTATATCTTGCCTTACAGATTTTTTTTGGCTCACTTTTTCAGTGCCATTGAACTATGGAGGGTTCTAGTTGGGTTTTTGATAAGATTACTCAACCAACAATCGTGCAACAAAAAGCTTTGGATTTACTCGGCGTTTCTCTCATTTGTACCCAGTAAAACCGGAGCCAAAATCTTTCAAAGGTAAGCTGTACATACTCAGGAGCCTTTGTCAATGGGGGAACTTCAGCTTAAAAGCCGAGTCTAACTTACTTATCTGAGGAAGAAAAAGCAAAATTATTACAAGTGCAATCAGACTTACCACTCGTAAAAATTATGCACTCCTTAAAAGAAGAATTTCACGCTTTATTTGACAAATGTAAAAATTTAAGTGCGGGAATATTAGAACTAATCGATTGGTTGAAAAAGGCAGAGCCGTACTATAGCCTTTCTCAAAAAGATGAGGTACAATAACAGCAGTGCGTAAACCAGTTAAAAATATTTGATGATGTAACTTG
>NZ_JAUBTS010000151.1:0-2356 GCF_036705105.1 Microcoleus sp. B9-D4 | reverse complement strand
TAGCAAAAGGTTATTTGGAAAGGAAGTGAAAGCTCCTACGCTTATACGCTACGCGGATGACTTAGTTGTAATATGCGAAGAACTTGCCGTGGTACAACAATGTCAGCAAATTCTATCAGAATGGTTAAGCGAATTGGGGCTTGAGTTGAAACCCGAAAAAACTCGGCTAGTACATACACTAGAAGAACATGGTGGAGAAAAGCCTGGATTTAATTTTCTAGGATTTTCCATTCGCCAATACCCAGTAGGGAAACACCATTCAGGTGAAACATCGAAAGGTAAAAAGTTGGGTTTCAAAACCATCGTAAAACCCTCCAACGAAAAGCTTCAAGCTCATTACAGAAAGCTCGATAAGTACGTCGAGGAGAATAACAGCAGTAGTCAAGCTGCTCTAATCAGTTTCCTCAATCCAATCATTAGAGGATGGTGTCACTACCAATCTCCTTGGAACTCAAAGGAAACGTTCAATAAACTCGACCACCTACTCTGGAGCAGACTGTATCGATGGGGGAAACGCCGTCACCCTAACAAAGGGAAAAAGTGGGTTGCCAGAAAATATTGGCGAACCATCGGTAATAACAATTGGGTCTTTGCAAGCTCGAGGAAAGAGCAGGATTCCTTCAACCTCCTACTCCATGCCGCATTTCCTGCGGGTTTGAGATGGAGAAAAGTACAAGGAACACGCAGCCCCTACGATGGAGACTCGATTTATTGGAGCGCCAGAATGGGCGAAAATTACAAATACCTAGAACCGCAGAAAGCAAGACTGCTCAAGCGGCAGAAAGGTAGATGCGCCCAATGTGGACTGAACTTTAACCCAGGTGATTCAATCGAAAAACACCACCTAAAGCCTAGAGCCAAGGGTGGAAATAATGCCGACAAAAACCTGATATTAGTCCACCTGCATTGCCACGACCAAATTCACGGGCAATCTGAAACAGAACCGCGCTGAGGGAGTTTTCCCTTATTGGAGATGTCACAAGCAAAGGTGACAGTCACACACTGAGGAGCCGAATGAATAGCGATATTCACGTTCGGTTCTGGAGCCGAGCAGGTAGGGCGACCTGCCTGCTTAGGTTAACAGCAGACGGCTGGAATAGACGGTCAGACAGCTTTAACCAACGATGAACGGGTGAAACTGGTTACACAGATGAAGGAACATTCTCTATGGAAAGTTCGCCCAACCAAAAGGGTATATATTCCCAAAGCAAACGGGAAAAGAAGACCATTAGGAATTCCAACTATCAAAGACCGCGTAGCACAAGCGATTGTCAAAAATGCACTAGAGCCTCGCTTTGAGCCTCACTTTGAGGCACACAGTTACGGCTTTAGACCTGGTAGAGGCACACACGATGCCATCGCCCAATGCTTTTGTCGAATGGGTGGAGGCAGTGACACTTGGATTCTAGATGCCGATATCAAAGGAGCATTTGACAACATCAGCCATGAATACATCCTCAGCACAATTGGGAATACCCCAAGCAGAGAAATCATCAAACAATGGCTGAAGGCAGGGTATATAGAAGCCGAGATGTTCCACAAAACAGAAAGCGGTACACCACAAGGAGGGATAATTAGCCCTCTGCTAGCCAATATTGCCTTAAACGGTATAGAGGCACTACTGAGCCAGTTTTACAAGGTCAACACCTACACCCTGAAAAGCGGGAAACAAGCTGGCAACCAGAAAAAGAAGAAGGATGCAACCTACGGATTTATCCGATATGCAGACGACTTCATCATCACCGCCAAATCAAGAGAGGACATTGAGGCAATAATTCCCACTCTTCAGGAATGGCTTAAAGAAAGAGGATTAGAACTGAGTCAGGAGAAAACCAACATCTCTCATGTAGAAGGAGGATTCAATTTCCTGGGGTTCAATATCCGCCAGTTCAAAGGCAAATGCCTGATTAAGCCTCAGAAAGAAAAAGTCAAAACCTTCCTGAAGAACATCCGTAAATGGCTTAAGGAACACAAACACGCTTCACCAGAGGCAGTCATAGAATACCTTAACCCAGTATTAAGAGGATGGGGAAACTACTACAGGCACGGGGTCAGCAAACAAGTGTTCAGCTACGTTGACCACCAAATCTGGAAACTTCTCTGGAAATGGTCACTAAGGCAACACCCTAATAAAGGTAAGAGATGGGTAGCCAGAAAGTACTTCAAAACCCTCCAAGGGCGAAAATGGGTATTTTCTGCAACAGTCAATGACTTGCGTGGAAATAAAGAGATAGCCCTTTTCCGGTTATCTAATATTCCAATTGAACGTCACGTTAAAGTCAAAGGCACCGCTTCCCCCGATGACCCCGAACTCACCAAATATTGGCAAGACCGCATGACCCGATACGGTAAAACC
>NZ_JAUBTS010000150.1:0-2373 GCF_036705105.1 Microcoleus sp. B9-D4 | reverse complement strand
AGCGCGACACGATGTCGCATGTTGTGAGTGAGGAGGTGACTTCTCTAGGTTAGTGTCCAAACCTATCCTCAATCTCCAAGGGCATCACTGGTAACGGTGGGGTCTTTTGCAAGGAGGTAACGTCTAAGGAGCGTCCAAGCCATTTGGACAAACCGGGCAAGAGGAAGACTGAATGGGTGAACGCAAGTGAATCTCTGATGAGGCTGCGTGACGTCTGGTCATCGAAATATGGCTGATACGGTGATGAAGGGACAATGAACCTCGGTCTTACCAACCGAGGCACGGAATTCGGTCTTATGAATCGAATTCGAGGACACCCCGTCCCCGCAGTAAAGGAGACACCCTCTTCAGTTGCATCTCTAACATGTGGAACGTGGTAACCCCAATGGGGTCTGGATTTCCAGTAGGTCAACCGCAAGGACGACTGAATTCCCCAGTGGGACAGGGATGACCCAAGAAGCGAACGCCAGTAAGCCGAAAGGCAAAGGAAATCCATAACCTGCTGGATAGGGGAATACCCAACCTGAAAGGGTGCTGACGTGGGTCAGGTGAATTACCCAAAGACTTCTGTAATGATTTCTCACTCAGGGGCAAGTTAGATGCAAAGCATGGCTTTAGCAAACGGAACCAAAGGGCAAACCGATTGGAACGCCATTAACTGGCGCAAAATCAATCGGACTGTCAGGAATTTGAGACAGAGAATCTTTCGGGCGACCACAGAACGGAACTATAAAAAGGTACGTTCGCTTCAAAAGCTAATGCTACGAAGCTATGCCAACATTCTGATGAGTGTTCGCAGAGTGACGCAGCAGAACGCAGGTAGAAATACGCCAGGAATTGACAAAGTAGTGGTGAAAACTCCTACAACCAGAGGCAAATTGGTCGATGAATTATCGGCTTTCACCCTTTGGAAAGTAAAACCTGCGCGTCGGGTGTACATACCGAAAGCAAATGGAAAACAACGCCCACTGGGAATCCCTGTTGTCAAAGACAGATGCCTTCAAGCAATGGTCAAGAATTCACTTGAGCCAGAGTGGGAGGCGAAGTTCGAGGCAACAAGCTATGGATTTCGCCCTGGCAGAAGTTGTCATGATGCCATTGAGAAAATCTTCGGCTTGGCTCGACCAAATAAACGGAAGAAATGGGTCGTAGATGCTGACATCAAAGGCGCATTTGACAATATCAGCCATGAATTCTTGCTCAAGGCAATTGGTGAAGTCCCTGGTCGGGAACTGATTAAACAATGGCTCAAGGCAGGATACATGGAACAAGGAGTTTTTCATGAAACGGATAGTGGAACTCCCCAGGGCGGCGTGGTGTCCCCCTTGTTGGCTAACATTGCCTTGCATGGAATGGAGGAAGCCATTGGTGTCAAATACGACTCCAGAGGTCAGTCTATTGGAAAGCGAGCAATCGTTCGTTATGCGGACGATTTTGCAGCATTCTGTGAGTCTAAAGAAGATGCCGAAGAAGTGATTGAAATCCTAAAAATTTGGTTGCAACAAAGAGGGTTAGAGCTATCGGCCCAGAAAACCAAAATTGTTCATCTGAGTGAGGGATTCGACTTTCTAGGCTTCAACATCAGACACTACAGAGCCGAAAAAACCTCTAAAACAGGTTGGAAGCTGCTGATTAAGCCAAGCAAGGAATCGGTAAGCAAAATACGGAATAAGTTGCGAAAGGAATGGCTCTCCTTGCGAGGGTCGAATGTTCTAGCAATTATTAAACGCTTAAACCCGATTATTCGAGGATGGGCGAACTATTTCCGTTCAGGAGTGTCTTGTGAAATTTTTCATAGTCTTGACCGTTGGATGTTTCATCGGGCAGTTCGCTATGTCAAGCACACCCACCCTAAAAAACCCCGTTACTGGAGACAAAGCCGGTATTGGGGCAGGCTGAATTTAGAGCGTAGCGACCGATGGGTATTTGGTGACAAAACCACAGGAATGCATTTGCTCAAATTTAGCTGGTTCAGGATAGAAAGACATATTCTGGTGAAGGGCAGATCATCTCCTGATGATCCAAATCTTAAAAGCTACTGGCAAAACAGGGAGAAGGCTAAATCTAAATCTCTTACTCCCAGTAAGCAAAAGATTGCTCAGAACCAAGGATGCATTTGTCCTAAATGCGGAGAATCTCTATTCAACGGGGAAGAACTGCATGTTCATCACATTGAACCAAAACAACAGGGTGGGAGTAATAGCTACAAAAATCTCCGATTCTTACACTTCTACTGTCATCAACAGATTCATGCTGCAAAATGACTGAAGCATGTGGAAACTAGTAATTTGCTTAAGCCGGATGTGCCCAAAGGTACAAGTCCGGTTTTGAGGGGAGGGGGTTACAGCGATGTAATCCCTTTACCCGACTAAT
>NZ_JAUBTS010000149.1:0-2431 GCF_036705105.1 Microcoleus sp. B9-D4 | reverse complement strand
AATACTTGGGCTGATGTCATCAACCGCGCTAACTTGGGTATGGAAGTAATGCACGAGCGCAATGCTCACAACTTCCCTCTCGACTTGGCAGCGGGTGTTACAACTCCCGTAGCAATGGTTGCTCCTTCTATCAATGGCTAAGTTTTAGTCTGAGATTGACAAAAAGCGCTCCTAGAAATAGGGGCGCTTTTTGTTTGGGGAAAATATTTTTCTCGGCTAACAGTCAACAGTCAACAGTCAACAGTTGACTACAGACTCCCACTTTTTGAAGTGGTATATTATGGAAAAATGATGGTGAAAGGTAAGTCAGATGGTTGTCGCAATTTCTAAAGCAGGAGTGGGTACAGGTACAGCCTTTCTGTCAAATGTGACATGGGAGACTCTGGAAAAGTTGGATGCAGATTTGGAGGCAACTGGGGCGCGCTTAACTTATTTGGATGGGTGTTTAGAAATTATGGCTCCTTTTTATGAGGAACATGAAGAATCTAAAAACACTTTAGATCAGCTTTTAGAGATTTATATGCGGACGAAGGACATTCGTTTCTACGGGCGCGGCAGTACAACCATCGGGATGAAGGAGTTGGGTGCACGGAAGGAACCAGATGAGTCTTACTGTTTGGGTACGCGCAAGTCGGTTCCAGATTTGGCGATCGAGGTGACAGTGACGAGTGGTGGAATTGATACGCTGGAAATCTATCGTCGTGTGGGAGTGCAGGAGGTTTGGTTTTGGGAGGATGGGGTAATTTCGGTTTATTGTTTGCGTCCAACGGGATATGAGTTGGTGAGTAAGAGCGAACTTTTGCCGGAGTTGGATTTGCGATCGATCGAGTTTTATTCGCGTATGGCGGATCAATATGATGGGGTGAATGCTTTTATGCGATCGATGTAGAAGTCCAGAAGTGCGATTAAAAAAATCATGCTTTCTCCTCACATTTTGCCTTTGCGGAAGTTTGTTTCCATGCTGTTTCGGTTCCGAATTTCGGTAGTTTTGCAGCAATTTGGGCAAAAAGTAGTCACGTAGTTCACCTCAACTCACCGTGACTCCAACATTTCCTCAACTGTCAAGCCAATATCAATTGCAATCCGCTGAAGCAATCGAGGTGATATATCACGCCCTTTATGAAAAGGAACAGTAGTTCCTCGCCCATCTTGGTGACGGAACTGCTTATGTGAGCCTTTTTGACGCACCTCTACAAAGTCAAGGTTCTCTAGTATGCGGACTATTTCCTGTGGTTTCAGAACTGGGATATTGCTCATGTTTATCGGATCACAATCTGTTGTGTACCTATAAACTCAGTCTGAATGACGAGAGTATCATCTTCTAGGAGCATCTCAATTACCTCACGCAGATTCTCGTGTAACTCATCCAAGGTTTCTCCCTGGGAATGCGCCCCAGGAAATCCAGGAATATAACCAACGTAAAGCTTGGTATCAGAATCTTTTTCGATTATAGCGGTAAATGTTTTCATAAGATTCGCTTTCTATTCGTTAAATGTAAGAAATGTAATCTCTCATAGATTATATAATATTTCACCTGCACTGAATGTATGCTTTGAATACGGGATTGAGGAAAAAGAGCGATCGCCCTCCTACTAACACTTTTTCCACTAAGCCGCGTCGCGCTAAAGATTGTATAGCTTGCCAAAATTCTGATTGGGATAATTCACTATCAGTAGCTTTTCGGGAAATATCTACAGTTTCATTTTGAGTGGCTAACCAGTATAACGCCTTTTTTTCTGAGTCTGATAAACGCTTTAGGTGAGATTCTAAGATGGGTTGTAAGTCACCTAAGAATAAATAATTTACATCGGATAAAAACAGGGAAACGCTACCATCAAACAACTCCAAAATAGTTGCAGCCATGATATTTAGCCAGGAAGGATGACCTTGATAAAGGGCGATCAAGTCTGACCATTTTTCGTCATCGACTAATCCTTTTTGTTGAAAAATTTCTGCGGCTTGTTCTCCTAAGCCTTTGAGGTGTAAGCTTTGCGTGGAGAGGTTTTCGGCTTCTAAATTTGCGATTTCTTTGGGTTTTTCCCAACTGAGGAGGATTAAACAACTCTGATGGGAGGATGTAGCAATTTGTTTAAAAAATTTGCCATAGTCTTCATAGCCTGCTAAATATTGACCTGCTAATTGACTGCTACTAAAAATATTCTGTACGTCATCAAGAATTACTAGACAGCGAGAAGATCGGAAATAATCGATGATTGTGGGTAATGGGGGTTGTTGCGATCGCCCAAAAAATTGTTTGAGTTCGGTTTGGAGGGTGGAAAGTGTGGGAGTGTTGGTGAGGCTTAACCAAATAATATAATCAAATTCGGTTTGAATTTGTTCGATGAGTTTGAGGGGTGCGATTCGTTGAAACGTGAATCACGGTAATCAGTCCGTACATAGCGTTTCCAGCCACAAGGCTGAACTCTCGGTC
>NZ_JAUBTS010000148.1:0-2595 GCF_036705105.1 Microcoleus sp. B9-D4 | reverse complement strand
ACTTGAACGGGTTAATTGGAAATCAGGGAAAAGCTGCATAAGTATAATTACTCACTACAAAAGTGACATACTCCCGGTGGGTTCTTCCTTACTTGGTATGCCAAACTAACAATTAAAATGCCAAGTAAACAAACATCTATTTTTGTAGTTTTCAAAATCCCTAAAACCATAGGCAGAACGTTTTATTAACTTAAGCTTGTTGTTAATACCTTCAACAATACCACTTGTTGTCCTATTATCAAAGTAAGCAATTATCTCGTCAAACCAATTAGTAATAGTCTTCACAGTATCTGGAAAATATTGTTGAGATCTTTTCTGCCAGATTCCAATTCTCAACAATGCCCTAAACCATTTTTTTTGTTTTCAAATATTTGTCGAAATTTTTCTTTTAATTTATGCATTTCTGCAAGATTGGGACACAGTTTTTTGACCTCCATTAATTTGATATTTTGAGTTTTATTTAAAATCTTTTTATTTTTATAAGGAATAATTATTGTCGTTTATCTTCTCTAATATCTCTTGAAATTCTGCTGCTTTTTTCGACAAATTTGAGGTTTGTTAAAAATCTATTACTTGCCTGATTTCGCGCTTTGTTTGTGTATCTAACTCCTTGTTAACTTGTACCATTACGTGAAATTATTCCGCTACTACTTGAACATTTGGCATCAAATTTTTTACTAGCGTTTTGTAGCCTTTCCACAAATCTATACTTACTTATTCTATTTTTTCGCTTCACCTCTGAACCCCATGATTTAAGCACTGGATCGATTTCTGCTTGCGTTCTTCCTAAAACAATTGTCATCAATTTAGATATTTATAAATCGATTAATACGGCACAGTAATTTCCTTGACCTTTGATTAAAGCTATTTCATCAATTCCTAGTTTTTTTGAATTTGATGGTTTTGACGATAATTCTTGTGAAGCATCTGACAACATTCTTTCTATTTCTTCTGTGGTTACTACTCCTTGTTTTGCTACACTCTGGATCTCACTTGATAAAACCGATTTGATAATTGTATTTGCTAATCGTTTTGTATCAGTTTTTCGGTTGTTTACAAAGTCCAATTTTTCGCTAAATGGTTTGCCACATTTTTTACATTTAAACTGTCGTCTGTTTATTTCTAAAAATACTGGCTTTTCTCCCGATGATAAATCTTTTAAGCTGTTGTGCATTTAAATTGTATATTTCGAGTCCCGATCAAAAATCGTCAAATCCTCTCCCCCTCTCCTCTTCTCCCCCTCTCCCTCTCTAATACCATAGGCAATCTAGATGCAACACAGCTTACTAGGTATCGATGGTTTTGATGTAATCTATTACTTTTTGTCCCGCAATGATGACAATAACTTTCTTTATGGATTGACTCCACCTGTAATATTAGACCTCTTGCAAAAAAGATATATGTTATAATCATAGGTTTTAAATTTAATCCCCTAGAGCTAACTCATAATTGTAAATTGCTGACAACAAATTACAACGCAGACCATAACGGCGACGGCGATTCCGATAACGACTCGACAATATTTTAAAAATTTTGAGACTCCGATTAACGTGTTCAATCACGATTCGCTCCTGTGCTAAAACTCGATTGTAGTCTTTTTATATTCGAGAAAGTTTCCCATTTTTTGGTTTCTTTCTAAGGATATAACTATTCGTGTGATAATCCTTTATCCCTTGATAGCCACTATCTTGTAAGCTATTTGTTTCGGGATGAAAATTAGTTTTACTTTTTTAAAATAAGTTAAAATCGTGGCACTGCCCTGGTCCAAAAGCAGTACAAATAATTTCTCTTGTCTCTTGATTAATTACCAATGGAGTTTTTAGAGTATGATATTTTTTCTGGTCGCAGTAATATATTTTCTGTTTTTTTTGTCGCTCAATCGCTGTTTCTGTGACATCCATCACAACGAATTCAGGATAATCAGAGTCTTTGAGTAATTCCTTTTTCCCCGGAATACGGAACTTTCCCGTTTTCATTAAAGTTGATTCGATATCAGTTACAATTCGGCAAATAGTTGATTCAGATACTCCCCAACTTGTCCCAATATGAAAATATGTTCGATATGTATCGGCTCAATAAATAGGGGGAGCAGTTATTCTAGTTGCCAAGACAAGCCCAAGGGATGAAGAGAAGATTTTTCGCGAATAATAGTGGATAGAGAGGGAATGACTCGAAGTTGAGAAATTCGGTCACGGACATAATCAAAAAAACTGATTCCCAACTGACGAGTAGTGGCAACAAGAGACATAAAAGTATCCCAGGCCTGAGTACCCTCAATCGTCTGAGTTGCATAGCTAATATTACGTCGCTGCACCATAGTTCTGGCAGCTAACTCAGCCGGATTATTGTGCAGAGGTAATTCAGGATGCTCTAAAACCCTGAGCAACTCCGATACTTTTGTCGCAGTTAATTGTTTGCGTTCATCCAACAATTCATAGCCGCTTGGAGTTTCAAAAAGCAGCCGAAATTTAGACCTTAAAAGCAGTGCAGTTTCGGGACTGGGAGCATCTTTATAAGCTATAGGACTTACGCATTGACAAAAAACATTATCTATGTATTCTAGACAATGCCACCACTACTAAAGTTTGCTAAAAT
>NZ_JAUBTS010000147.1:0-2658 GCF_036705105.1 Microcoleus sp. B9-D4 | reverse complement strand
GTCCTTTTTGGACGGGCGGGACGCCCATCCCACAATAACAATTAAAATTGTAAGTTATTTAATTCGCGATCCTAAGTGTTTTCGTAAAAAAACTGGGTTTCTGCGTCCAGGAATGAAGAAGCAATTGACCGTTTCTGACGCACCCTACACTTTGTGTACCCGTTGCGTCCAGGACTTCTTATTTTTGTCATAATTTTAAGGGTCGGCAATTGTAGAGCCGGCTTTTTTTGTTGTTTATAAAAGGAAAAGAAAGATTTTTTACGTGGATTTTCCCCCGTCAGTTCTGGCCGCAGAAGGCAAATTTTTAAACCGCCATACTTCCTTCAAACTCTCACTAATGTAAAAAAAACGGTTTCTAGGGGTCGGAGTGCGTCTAGGAAAGCCAGTTTTTTTTATATGTCATCCGGAAGATACAGCTTCTAGGCATTGCGAGTTATATTTAGATTGTGGAGAAGATACGCTCGGGCAATTGCAAATGCAGAGGCAAATTTTACAGGGAAATTTTCCTCACTGAGTCGGGAAAGTGAGTCTGGAACGCACTTGCAGTCCGAAACCCGGTAGCTTCATAAATATACAGTCTTTAACCCCAAATTCTCAGAAAAACTAGGTTTATTTTCATATTTTTTTTGTCTATATTTTACCCATTAAAAACATATGGAAACCGCCAAAAATATTCAAATAAAGGCTAAATTCCTGTCCAAAAAAAGAATAAGCAAACTGGCAGTCTCTCTGCCAATTATCTTAATAAACCTTTACTTTTTGCAAGCAAAAGCCGAAGGTCAAACAATTGTTCCAGCGGCGGACGCAACGGGCACTACCGTCACTCCCGCAGCCCAAAACGGAACTCCTGGGCAGCCAACTCGCTTCGATATTCAAGGCGGACAATTATCGAGCGATCGACAAAATCTTTTCCACAGCTTTAAAGAATTCGGCTTGTCGGAAAATCAGATTGCCAACTTTATATCAAACCCCAACATTCGCAACATTTTAGCGGGCATAGGCGGCGGCAACCCGTCGATTATTAACGGCTTAATTCAAGTAACCGGCGGCAATTCTAACTTGTTTCTGATGAATCCATCCGGCATCATATTTGGCAACAGTGCCAGCTTAAACGTGCCGGCTTCTTTCACAGCAACCACCGCCACCGCTATTGGATTTGGTTCTAACTCGTTTAACGCTGTCGGTACTAGCACCTACACATCTCTGACAGGCGCGCCCAATTCCTTTGCTTTTGGGGCCGATCGAGCAGGGGCAATTATCAGCACGGCAGACTTAGCAGTCAAGTCAGGGCAGAACTTAACCTTGCTCGGTGGCACTGTTGTCAGCACAGGCAGCCTTTCGGCCCCAGACGGTCAAATTACCGTAGCATCAGTTTTGGGGACAAATTTAGTGCAGATCCGCCAGCGAGGCAATTTGCTGAGTTTGGAAATCGAGCCGCCCTCAGCGACTAGCAGCAGTGAAAGATCCAGCACAGCTTCGACATTCTCGATCGCAACCTTGCCCGAACTGCTCACAGGCATCGGTAAAACAAACGCTACAGGCCTCAGCGTCAATGCCAGCGGTGAAGTGGTACTCACGGCCTCTAACCGAGCAGTAGCTGCGGGGGACGTGGCACTAAAAGATGCAAACGCTCGGGCGATCGAAATTCAAGCAGCCAACACCATTGCAGTCAGCGGAAACCTGACAAGTTCCCAAGGCGGCGCGATCGCCCTAGAAGCTAGGGGCGACATTAGCACTGCGGATCTCGACTCCCACTCCGACACCACCGCAGGCGGCAACATCACCGTCACCAGCCGTACAGGAAAAGTAGAAACAGGCAATATCAACGCAGAGTCGATCGACGAAAACAGCAACGCCGGAGACGTTAGTATTGCAGCACCCTCAAGCACCATTCAAACAGGATTCATAGACGCCAACTCCGAAGAAAAACAAGGCGGCGAAGTCACCCTCAACGCGCGCAACGACATAGAAGTAACCCATATCAACACCGAAGGCCGAACAGGCGGAGGAGATATTGACATTACAGCCGGCCGTAATTTCCGAGCGACAGGCACTTTCACAAACGATCGCAACTGCTTGTCGCAAGCTTGCAGCATTTCCGCATCCACTACTGGTAGCGCTAATGGTGGAGATATCACCATTCGCCACGGCGGGGAAGCCTCGAACACTCTTTTCAGCGTCGGGCCCGACTATAACAAACTCAACGGTACTGCTGGCAGCATTGCCACTGGGGGTCCAAAGAAGGAAAATGTGATTACACAGGGAAGTTATTTCAGCCCCGACCCTCAGATAGTACAGCCGACCCAAATTAACATTACGGCTTCTTCTGTCTCGCCCACACCCGCACCGACACCCGCACCGACACCCGCACCGACACCGACACCGACACCAGCACCGACACCAGCGCCGACACCAGCGCCGACACCGACACCGACACCAGCACCGACACCAGCGCCGACACCAGCGCCGACACCAGCGCCGACACCAGCGCCGACACCAGCGCCGACACCAGCACCGACACCAGCGCCGACACCAGCACCGACACCAGCACCGACACCCGCACCGACACCAGCACCGACACCAGCGCCGACACCAGCACCAGCACCGACACCAGCGCCGACACCAGCACCGACACCAGCGCCGACACCAGCTCCGACA
>NZ_JAUBTS010000146.1:0-2739 GCF_036705105.1 Microcoleus sp. B9-D4 | reverse complement strand
CGTCCAAAAAGGACGGGCGGGACGCCCATCCCACAATAACAATTAAAATTGTAAGTTATTTAATTCGCGATCCTAAAGCCGTTCCAAGAAATTTCGCAATAATTGCTTTCCCGCAGTCGTCAAAATACTTTCCGGGTGAAACTGCACACCTTCAATGTGCGGATATTCCCGGTGCCGCACGCCCATAATAGTTCCGTCTTCAACCCAAGCCGTAATTTCCAAAACTTCAGGACAACTCTGCTTTTCAATTACCAAACTGTGATAGCGAGTTGCAATCATCGGCGATTCCACGCCCTGAAAAACTCCGACTCCTGCGTGTTCTACCTGAGAAGTTTTGCCGTGCATCAACACGGGTGCAGAAACAATTTTGCCGCCGAATACTTGACCGATACTTTGATGTCCGAGGCACACGCCTAAAATTGGTAGAGTCGGCCCCAATTCTTTGATTAATTCCAGAGAAATTCCCGCATCTTCCGGCCGCCCCGGGCCTGGAGAAATCACCACTGCCGCAGGCTGTAATTGCCTAATTTCTGCTAAGGAAATTTGGTCGTTGCGGTAGACTTGCACTTCGCTGGCTACCGGCAACTCAGCACCGAGTTCTCCTAGATACTGTACCAAATTGTATGTAAAACTGTCGTAGTTATCGATGACTATAATCACGGGTTAAGTTAGATTTTAGGTTTTAGATTTTAGATTTTAGGTTAACTCGCTCCCTGAAAGCAAGGGTTTCAAGATTTTAGATAGATGCCGAAGATAAAAATAGCTGCAATATAGACTAAGAAAACTAAAAATCTCAAATTGGTCATCTAAAACCTAAAATTTTCTGGGCCCAATAAGTTACTGACGGGCGATCGCAATTTGAACGACTGCCCACAAAGGAGGAAGCAGAAGTGCAGCACCGACGATCGTAGCAGCCATTGCTGATACCAGAACCGCTCCAGCACCGCAGTCTTTGGCAATTTTGGCTAGTTCGTGGTAGGATTGCCCGACTGTCAAGTCTACCACGGATTCGATCGCCGTATTCAACAGTTCCATTGCTAAAACTATGCCAATGGTGACGCCGATCACAGATATTTCTACAGGTTGGAGTTGCAAAAATAGCGCGAGTCCGATCGCCAATGTTCCTATAACAGTGTGAATCCGAAAATTGCGCTGAGTTTCAAAAGCATAACTCAGACCCCCCCAAGCGTATCTAAAACTCGTAGCTAAGCTAGATGCGATTTTCCAGGACAGATCTCGGTTGTATTTCAAGGCTTTTTTAGACTCGTGGACTGTCTGGCTAGAAGAGTCTTGAGGCATGGGCAGAAACTGTGCGATTTGTGATGAAATTGAGGGTCTATCTAGTGTCATAAAGAACCAACTTTAATTTACAGAGATGAATGAAAGCTAAACTTTTGAAATTAACTTCATCAAGTCTAGGTAACTTTTCTAAGTTTTTACTAAAGTTTTGGTTTAATTTCAGAAAGTTATATTGGGCTTGACATACTTTGTTAAGTAACCATCAACTTCAGTTATGCTGTTTGGATCGTAAGACCGATCGCCTGCAGCAATGTTTCTTGTTGATCGAGCATTTGAGTCAGACTTTCTTCATCCGGGTGATCCCAGCCCAAAAGATGCAGAAAACCGTGGGCTGCCAGCCAAGCTAGTTCGGTCTTCAGGGGATGTCCTTGCTGCTGGGCTTGTCGGTTAGCTGTATCGATCGAGATGACGATATCACCCAAGTATAGGGGTTCCGATGACTGCATTTCCTCTAGCTGAGGACAGTCTACCTCTAAAGCTGCGAAAGCTAGTACATCGGTCGATCGATCTAGCTGGCGGTACTGGAGGTTGAGGGCTTGCATCTCCGTATCGGCGGTTAAACGCAGACTGACTTCGTAGCCTGGGGCCACTGGCACATCCGCCGCCTGGTTTTCCAGCCAAACGCTAAACCAATTTTCCCAGGTTTCGGCTGCAATCTCCCCGCTGGCTCCACTCTCAGGGAGGTTGGAAGCGTCGGCTGACTGCAGGGCGTGCCCGTAACAGTCCTCGACGTTCACCTCTATTAACATTTTTTTGCTCTCCTGTCAAGGGATATATTCAATTTTTTTACAAATTCCAATTGCGCGATCGAACGGCAGGGGATTTTGCTGTTGCTGGAAAGATACAGTAATCTGTTAGAGATTGCAACAGGCAGGCAGAACAATCAGCTTAACTCCCGATTAAGAAATATCAAAAACATCAGCAGAAATTAGAGGCTGATTGTTGGAATCCCCAATTAAGAATTGAAATAGCGATCGAGAAAAGCCAAACCCACGAGTACGCCTAAAAGTCCGGCAGCTGTCAAGGCAAAATGAAACAGAGAAGTCGCCCGCTTGCGAACCATGTTCCGCATCGCCAGCTTGACATAACTCGGTGGAGGTGCAGTGTTTGTCGGTGCTGTCGGGGTTTCGGCGGACTCTTCTGAGGCGGGAATTGCTGAGGGAGGTTGACTCATAACGGTTAGTTTAGAAGGTTAAGAGAGGGACTGTTGAGGACAGGCTCGTCCCGATGTTAACAAATATGTAACGTTTTGTGTAGGCTTTTTTAGCTTTTCGATCGCCCTGGGCCCATTCAAGGGGGATTATACCAACAGATTAATGTGCGATCGCCCTGATTATCAATTCGATATTTTCTTTTCATCTTCATAGGACTTACGCATTGACAAAAAACATTATCTATGTATTCTAGACAATGCCACCACTACTAAAGTTTGCTAAAATA
>NZ_JAUBTS010000145.1:0-2825 GCF_036705105.1 Microcoleus sp. B9-D4 | reverse complement strand
AAGAAGTTTTATCTCTCTGTGGTTGGGACTATATCCTTGAAGCTATATTAAGTGCAACTTCATAGTAAATTGGTATAACATACATAAAAATACGTGAGCTTTAACTCGATCGGCACTGCGGTGGTAAATCGGTCGCACCTTTAAATCCACCGTCTTAAAACTCCGAAAAGCTTGCTCTACTTGAGACAGGCTTTTATAAGATCTCACAGTTTCTATTAGAGATAAAACGGAGGGTTCGACAGAAGTACGAATCACGTATAAACCATCAAGTCCTGCTTCGCTTTCAATACTGTGCGTGTTTCTTTCATAACTAAAGCTATCCTCTTGAATATCTAGTTTGAAATGCACGGGCTTCCTTGTAACGATTCACCACCTTTCCCACTTTTAGAGCAATATCTGATGCCCCTTTTAAACGATTTTTTTTTCGGATTGTAGCAGCAACGATTTTGGCTAATTCTTTTTCGGTCGCTTGCAACAATTCTGATCGTGTTTTGGCTCGCTCTGCAGCCAGCATTGGATTGCGACAGGCAATTAAGCGTTCTCCCGGATAGTCTGATGATGATATTTCAGCGATGTGAGAGTTCGTCAAATAAAGAGAGTTGAATCGATTCTTGCTCTACCCATCTGCGGATTTGTACCGAACGCAGCGCGCTAATCCAATCGAAAGTATGCTCTGATGATTGAAAGTGTTTTTGAATCGTTGTTGAAGAGATGATGCCTCGATCGCCCACCCAAATTATTTTGGCGATTCCAAATCTTTCTTTAAGTTTGGTAATTTGATTGGTGAGCCTTGTCGGGTCAGCAGTATTGCCCTCAAATATTTCGAGCGCAATCGGACAGCCAGAAGCATCGCACATTAATCCAAATACGATCTGCAATTTACCTCTTTTGCAATCCCGATTGTAACCGTATCGGGCTAGGGGGCAAGTTTTGCCTTCAAAATAACTGCTCTATACATCATACAATACTAATGTTGATGATGCCAGATGTCTGGCTGCCAAATTATTTTCGCTCGACTCTTGTTTGGATAAGAGCCAATCCATTGCCAAATATAATTCATCTTCATCGGCACCCTCGATGCCGTATATTTTGCCAATACTCGAAAAACAAGTTTCTTCGTTGAATCCTCTCGCGGTGGCGAGTTTCGAGCGCGGGTCGATAATTCTGGCAATTATCATCGCCAATACCAATCTTCTGTTGCGACTATTTTCGGAACTAATTAAGTTGTGTAAGCCAGTGTTTTTCAGGCAGCCCAATACTGCTGCTACGTGGCCGTGTGGGCGCGAACGGGTGATTTTAAAAGAATCAGGCAAAGAAGCGATCGTTACGCCACCTTTTAACAAGGCTTGCAGTCCATCTATGGCATGGTCGGGCAATTTAGACAAGTTTGCCAGAGTGCGTTTCCGTACTTTTGAACCTTCGCGGTAGGACTCGCGAAGCAATACAGCAGGGGGAGAGTTTCTGTTTGGAACACCTTCGATATACATGACTACAATTTGGCCACGCATCTGTCGATATAAATATGAATAAATCCTTAAGATACATGGGTACGCCCTCGGGGGTAAAAAGGAGCTCGTTCCTTGTAGTGCAAGGGTTTGAAAGATTTGAACATCCCCTCTACGGGCAGGGCTGTTTCATTCTCGGGTACGATCGCCAAAAGTAAAAGTGATCGCGCTATCTGATAAGATTTTTAGCGACCGCTCAAAAAAAATACATATGCTGACTCAATACGGTTAAGTTAAGGGCTATGCAGTGCTTAAAACAATAAATACAGGAGGATTCATTATGATTCCAGTACCTCTGTGTTTAACTTGTTTAGCTCGAAATTTTGAAACAGGTTTTTTGACAACTCTTGGGTTGTTTCTGTGAACTCTTTCCGGTATAATTTGATCGAGGAGCTCCCAAGTTAACCAACTCAAAAAAAGGGAAGTTCCTGTGGTTGTAACCGCTGAAATTTAGGGAGAGCGCGACGAATAACTCGTAAGGTTCCAGTAAAAGAAAGACGCAATGGTGAAACACCTGCGCTGCTTGCTGAAGAGAAAAATTAATGACCTTATAGCCCAATGTCCTAGTAGTAAACCATAAATTTCTTGTACCACCTCCTTTGGTCTTTGAGAACGAATATGAGTTTTTCGTCCTAATAAATGTACTTTGATTTCATCAATCGTATTTTCGACTTCCCAACGTTGATGATATTCACAGGCAAGTAAGTGCGATGGAAATTTTTCCGCGTTCAACAAGCTGGTAATTAAACGATATCTAATTTGTGCTTCTGGGCGGTCGTACTTCTCAATTGTGTACTCAATTACTCTTACCTGTATGGGCTTAAATCCTTTTTTTCTTAATTTGCCTGATGGATAAATCCAACTTAAATATGAACCATCATCTAATTGTGTTTCGTTTAAGAATGTAACGTTGGATGGAATTCGCACTCTTCTACTCACAACCTTTACTGATTGTGGCTTCTACCATCGCATAAGAATGTAAACCTCTATCCCACATCAATAGCATTCCCACTGTTACTGAGCGTAAGAACTTTAACGATCTTACTCTTTCTCCCATTTTATATGGACACATTAAGGCGTCAAATATTAAATGTGTTCCTGCCTCTAATAAAATAACTAATCTAGCTTTCGGAAACGCTGCTCTTGTACCTGGACGACTTCCTGGACGACCAAAAACCCTGGCATTCTCATCACCCAGACGGGATGTCTAAGCAGGTTCCGTCTATCACTACGACTCTTAGTTGTATCCGCTCAATAAATCGGGGTAACAGTAAAAAAAGAAGGTTAACAATCTAGGCACAGCATGGTAGAATATGACAT
>NZ_JAUBTS010000144.1:0-2953 GCF_036705105.1 Microcoleus sp. B9-D4 | reverse complement strand
CTTGCACCATTATTGATCGTCCGCTCTCTTAATCCTGGTGGTGTAACCTTTTGACACTGATTCAGCAAGCCCTAATTGCTGCTACTGTACCTCATAACATCCGGAAGTGCTGTATTAAAGATGTCGCAGCAGCAGAGGGATTGAGCGTCAACGCTTGGGTGGTGCGAACTTTAGAGCAAGCAGCCAACCAGACAATAGCAGCGCCGCCAACTCAACCTCAAACACAGGTGTCCGAAATTTCGGACATCGAACCAGTGCTAGACAATTTGCTAGACACTAAGCTAGACACACTGCTAGCGGCCAAATTAGCAGGGATTGAGGAACGGCTGGGAAAATTGAGAGCCTGAGTGATGGCAACGATGAATCGCTCAGGCTTGAATTGAAAGCGGCCAACAAGCAACTTACAGAGTGGGATGCAGAACTGAATCAGTTACACGAGCGCAATGGCGATTTGGGACTGAAGGTGCAGATGTTGGAGCAAGAACTCAGGGAAGTGCGGCGCGATCGGGAAGCAAATAAAAACTCGGCTCCGACCGTCGCAGATTTTCCAGAACCGGCCGACTTGCTTAACCAGTTAAAAGCGCAGCGCAAAAAGTCGAGGGCGGACTTGGCTGATATCAACGCTATTCTGGGGCTTCTGGCGGAAGAGTACGGCTCAAGCCTAGTCTAGGTATGGATTGTATTCAATTTGTATTCAAACAAGGCAGATTGTATTCAATTTGTATTCAATTTCTAGTCAACTAGACCCCTGACTTAGCCGTATTCTGAGCAATAAAAAACCTCAAACCGTTGATTTGTCGTTGGTTTGAGGTTTTTATAGACGCAAGCGGGCAGCGGGAATCGAACCCGCATAATTAGCTTGGAAGGCGGTAGGGAGGAATCGCTAAACTGTTTGCACAGTAAGGATTCTTTAAACAATGTTTTTGGCGTCCGCTGTTACCGTAGTCAAACCGTAGTCAAACCGTAGTCAATCTTGGTAAAATTGGTCGATCGAGTTTGAGTAAAAATACATGACTAAAACTCCTAAATCGGGCAACAAAGCTTCTTGCGGTTCTGTGGTGGTAGCAACTCGCGAGGGGAGACTGCGGTTACAACTGCCAAGACATTTGTACGGGGGAGAGCAGAAATATCTATCTTTGGGGATGGCAGATACCCCTGAGAACTGGGAACTGGCAGAAGCCAAAGCACAGTTAATTGAATCCGATATCAAGTTTGAACGGTTTGACCCCACACTCAAGAAGTACAAGTCACAGACTCACCTGACTGTTATTGAGACAGTCAAGCCTAAGCCGGAACTGACACTGACTCAGTTGTTTGCTAAATACTTGGAATTCAAGAAGCCAGCACTCAAAGCCACAACTTTCAACTACTTGGTGACAGGCATTCAAAGCTATGTTGACCGTTGCCCCTACCAGCCTCTATCAGAGGACTGTGCTTTGCAGGTACGCGCTTGGCTGTTGGAGGATACGACTAACAGCATGACCAAAAGGATTTTGACTCACCTAAATGCAGCGGTGAAATGGGGGATTAAATTCAAGATTGTCAAGGGCTTAACCGTATCCCCGTTTGAGGGGCTGGCAGCGGAATTGCCTAAGCATAACTGGGAAAGTGACCCAGAGCCGAACGCATTTACAGCAGAAGAAAAAGAGCTGGTATTGGAGGCTTTTAAGAACCACAGAGGGACTTGGAATGGGAGGGGAGAAACCGGGCAAAAGTTTTGTTTTTACTACCCTATGGTGCAGTTCTGGCTGATGACTGGATGCCGTCCCTCGGAAGCTGTGGGGTTGAGGTGGTGCGACATTGCCCCTGACTTTTCTCACATTGTGTTCAACGGGAGTATACAGCATCCAAGCGGAAAGGAGACAAGGGTTGATGGCAGCAAAAACAACAAGCGGCGTAAATTTCCTTGCAATCAAGAACTGGTTCAGTTGTTGAAAGGTCTCAAGCCACAAAATCTGACTGACAAGGATAGGTTGGTATTTCCATCACCTATCAAGGGCGGGGCGATTAATTACAACAATTTCAGTAAGCAGGTATGGCATAAATTGGTTGACCCGATTACTGAAAAAACCAGGCAACACGAACAGGATTGTAAGACTACTACCCCCTACTCTTGCCGGGATACTTTTATTAGTGAACAGGTTGGCAAGGGTGTACCGAGTGCGGTTGTGGCTAAATGGTGCGATACGTCGGAAAGGGTAATTAATGCTGTGTATTTAGACAGCAAGATTTTGGAGCATTTACGCCCGCTTTGATGCTGTTAGGATGTTGATTCTAGGGGCAATTTTTGGGACATAAAACTTTACACTTTCTGTGTTGACAAGGAAGTGGAAGTCTGCAATCGTGAGTAACTAAGGAAGATTGTTGCGCGGTTGACGAGCACTTGCAATGCTAGCCAAACCACGACTTCCCCAAATCGTTCTATCTCAACGTTTGGAGCCTATAAATTATGCCACTTTCAGCCGATTGTCCTAACGGACGATCGCAACTCTTAATGATTGAGTTGACGGGGTTTTACCATGACTAAACCTACCGTCAGCTACCGTCGCATTGACCAACTCAGGGCGATCGCCTATGACCGTGGCTTCACCAATGAAGACGCCAGACAGTTCGGGAAGCTTAGCAAAACTGCTACGTGGGAAGCACTGCTAGAACTGTACATTGTTGACGGTGAATCGCTTGACACAGTGAATGTAGACACTGTAGACACAGCGCTAGACATACCACTAGACACTGTAGACACCACACCTGAACCGCTTAACCCGCAAGCTGTAGACACTGTAGACACCCTTGATTGGACTAACGACGGTTCATTTCCTGTGTGTGGTTTTACCCGCCAGACTTCCACCAGCTTTTTAGACTGGGTTGACATCTCTCAACTCATCGCACTCGTACTCGCATCGGCGGGAGTGTTTGTGCTGGCAATGTCTATGTGGCGACAAATCAATCCCTT
>NZ_JAUBTS010000143.1:0-3084 GCF_036705105.1 Microcoleus sp. B9-D4 | reverse complement strand
ATCGCTTTAAATTTAGTTCCCGTACCCGCTCTTAACATTTCTTTACTTACTTTGGTTTTTTTATGCCGACCTACTTAGAGGCTTTTCCATCATCTAACGTTATTTTAAAATTAAAACAAATCTCATCTCTCCCTATGCTTGTCCATAAACTTCAGCAACTCGTGCAGCGCCAAATTCGAGCCAAAAAGTTAGGAATTAAATTTAACAGAGTTGCTAATTTCAAATTACCAAAACAATTAATTTTGCCAGGAAAACTGCATCAAGTAAACGTGCCTTCAGAGAAAGGCATAGACGGAGAATTTATAGAAGTGCTTTTAGACGACTGCTACGGAGTCGAGCAATTATCTGAATCCCTGATGACAATTATTGATGTTGGAGCCAATGTCGGGTTATTTCCGATTGCTGCGAGGAACTGATTTCCCCAAGCCGTGATTCACGCCTACGAAGCTAATCCCCACCTGGAAAATTACCTCAAACATCAATCTCAAATCGCAAATTTTACCTATTTTCTGGAAGCAGTAGGAGACCGAGATGCTAAAGTAGTCCTCGACATTCGGGAAGTTTCGGGAAAAACCCGATCGACAGTTAGCGAAAGCGGCGAAATACCAATGGTATCATTTCGCAGGGCGATCGAGCGAATTGATGGTAGCGTCGATTTAGCCAAAGTAGACTGCGAAGCTGCAGGATGGCTGTTATTTGAAGATCGAGATACTTGGCAACTTGTGGAAAACCTTTCTTTAGAATATCACTTGTGGTCTGGTCACACTCACGCGGAAACCCGACAAATTATTGAAAACTTAGGATTTCGGATCGGAAAGCAAATACCAATAGATCAATGGTACGGCTCGATTTTATACCATTTTTTTAAAGATGTGATAGAGATAAAGAATGTAAAATCCAAGACCATCCGGTGAGAAAACCAATGACACGCTCGGTGAAAGATACCAAAATTTCCTGGACTTTTATGTGGAGTTCGTCAAGATTACTAAACACCGACTTTCGCTAAAAAACCTTTGAGATATTCCCACACTCTTTCTGTCGGATTTACTTCGGGACAAGCCGGAGGCTGAAATAGTAAAATAACATTGTCGGGTAATTCAGATGAGTCCAACTTATGAGCGGGTGCGTTATCAACTTGAATGATGTGTAATTGCTCAGGATATTGTATTGACAAAAGTTGTAAATATGCTTCAAAACAAACTTTGTCTAAATGCGAAAACTCCCAAAAAAAACTCTTTCCAGTAGGGATTGATACTGCCCCATACAGCCAAAAACACTCAAATTTCCATTGATGCTTCCCCATGGGCTTTACGCCTGAAAGCGTCAGCTTGCGCCGACTTTATTGTATGCAGCCCTATCCGCGTTTCATCACTACACCAATAAGTGACTTTTTTATATTTGTTTACTTGAGGTAAAGCTTTGTCTAGTAAAGTTTTTATCTGTTGATGTAAGTTATTTTTAAATTCATTAACTGCCGTAGATTTCTGAGAAATACTGCGAGGTCTGGGAATTTTTAATTTACTTTTTAATTCCCCTCTAACCAAATAATATACAGCCGAGTAACTACTGGCTATTTCTTTAATCAACCAGAGCCAACGATGAACTTCTTTATAACTCTGAAATCCTTCAGGGTCTCTCAACTCTTGTTGCAAGGTCGCTGCTATTTCAACTGAGAACTTTTTTGGGCGACCGAAAACCTGCCTATTTTTTAACAAATTTTCCAGACCGCCCTTTCTATATTGGGAGAGGCAGCGATGAATCGTTGCCTCACTTTTACCTAAAACTGCGGATACCTCCCGCACAGTTTCTACTTGTTTTGACTGAAATAAATAAAGCATTTGGACTTTATTATAAGCTAGGATTCTTTTTTGTTTTTTGAGTATTTCTCGCAAATTTTCTCCAGATTCGGTAATCTTTATATGAGGACGACCAGACATGGTAATTCTCTCCTTTACTTTTTATACAAGTCTATCACATATTTTAAAAAATGGTATTAGCATCCCGAACCTGCAACCCTCAAGGATATAGCAGATGTTGAAGAAGCAAGTTCGCCAACGGATTCGCTTTCTTCTGATATAACGGATGTCACAAAGAAGGTTAAGTCTTCTGGGTAGTCCCCTGAAGGAAAGGATCGAGAGAATAAAACTGAATTCAAAGAAAAGTAGGCATTTAGAGTTGTAAATTAGCATTGTAATGATGCACAAACCGCCAAATAGCAGCAAGATGATTTTCTAATTTTTTAGAGAAGCCTAAGCTCTTTCTTACCAGTCGAGATACTCGTTGTCGAATAGTACAGTTAAAGCGCTCGATATAGCTAGTCAAACCACTATCTTTATCTACGCGGCGCGATGACGTTTACTGGGCAATACAGAATCATAAGCACTCCAATGATCGGTATAAATTACTGCACATTGACGGTACACTGGTGGCATTGAATTCCATAAAGCTTGAGCCGATACTGCGCTACGATCTCCAATATGTACACCAACAATTTCCCTAGTCTGGGCATCCAATGCCAGCCAGACCCACTGCTGATTTCCTTTACTATCAACGAATGACCATAACTCATCCATCTGAACACTCAAGCGCTTTTTTTCCTTGGGAGTCACCTCCACTTGCTTCTTAACAGCAGCCGCTTGGCTATTAACGTATCGCTGCACTGTATCTTCTGACACTTGAAGTACCCGAGCAATCCCCGCCTGAGAAATACGTTCAAGTAGCATCCGTGACATTAACTCATGCAGTTCTTTTGTAATAGGTTTCCATGCCGGATTTAAAACAAACTGACGACCACATTCTCGACATTTATAGTTTTGTTTGCCATGCCGAGTTTGACCGTTACGACTAACTTCTTTTGAGCCACAATTAGGACAATGGGGAATCTCTACTGTCATATCACACTATGATAAACACTTCTCTCTAATAGTAACTTACTCGATCCTTTCCTTCAGGGCACTACCGTCTTCTGGAGTTGTGGTGATATGCCAGTTTTTATAAGAAAGAAGAGGGGAGCATCCCAATTTTGTAAAAGGGGAAAAGTATGATACAGTTCCCCTTTTATTTTAGCTGAGCCCTATATTATAG
>NZ_JAUBTS010000142.1:0-3202 GCF_036705105.1 Microcoleus sp. B9-D4 | reverse complement strand
AAAAGTTATGTGTCGCCGAGCTTGAATTGCCCATCAAGTGCGATCGCAATTTTTCCTAACTTATTCAGTAAGCCCTATTTGGGAGTAAGTGAAAAGACAAGGATTGTAGAAGTCTAACCCCTCACCCTACCGACCGCCCCCTAAAAAGGGCGGTTTTTTATTGGCGGTCGGTAGGCACGGCAACAGGAAACTTTCAATCGAGCTGTGTGTATAGCGTGAATGAAAGTAGGGTAGTGTCACCTAGTGTCTGCCTTCATTTTTTAGTTTAGCCGCCTATTGTAGCCGCCTAAGAATGAAAATAGCCGCCTACTCACTAAAAACCCCGGTTATTACACCGGGCAAAACCCTAGATAGAACCTCGAAAAATTTATTGCTGCGTGAACGGTGGGGGCATAGGCTGTTCTGCCATCTGTCAGTCGTCTATTCCGCTTAACTGCAATCACAATTTAACTTATCCAGATGGCTTATTAGTGGACAAAATTACACAAGAAACCTATTGGGTCTCTAGAAAATAAAAAGAAGTGTAATTTAGGTAGGTTCCCTGTATACGACTACCTTGCGTGTAACTAATGGGATGCTTGGGGCATTAGTACGAAAAAATATTCCTAACCCTAATAGGGTTCTACCAAAAAGTAAAAGAAAATAATATGCCTCAAAGCTACCCCTTCTTAACAAGCCCATCCCGTTGGTCAAGAAGAATGTGATTCTCTATAAATGAGAGTATTTGCTTGTATTTCTGAGGATAGCCGCCAATAATAGGCGGCTAAGGTGAAAAAAAGACTAGAAAAGGAAGTGTAAGGCTCAAGTATTTCGAGGTCAAAGTAAAAATACTCAAACTAAAAAAACCTAGGCAACTAAACCTAGGCTTTTTATTACTTACAGGACTGAAGCGCGGCAATTACTCGCGCAAACAAACATCGGATATTCTGTCAGCCCAAGTGTGCTTTTTTATGTAAAAATCGCCCCGCGGTGGCGGAAAGTCCCCTTCATAAGCCAACAGATTCGACCAAGTTTTGAGGCAGTCTTTTTGTCCAAAATGTTGAACATAGGGATACAAATTGAGTTCTTTTGCCTCCCCCAAGCACTCAGTCAATTCTCGATCGCTTATTCGATCGCAGTGAATCGCACGGTAATGACAGCAGGTTTTTTCCCAGTCAGCAGGCGAAGATTCACTCAACTCTTCACTTACCGCGTAGCTCCAAAGTGCGTCAACGGTTGCTACTACGGTAGGCGTAGCAGGTAAGAACAGGCACATTTTTAAAACCGCTTGCGGCGGTAGCAAAATGAGTTCGCTTGGGGTTGAGGATATATCTATAGCAATCCTAAATGATTTTCTCTATCTAGAGCTATACTAAATGATTTTCTCTGTGTAAGTATATTGACCTATTTTGGGAAAATCAAATTTATGTTGGTTGGTAAAAAACTCAAACAAAAATTTGACAATCTTAAAAGATCTACATAAATACCAATACTTTCTTAAAAAGTTTTTAGCTTGTAACCAAATATCTTCAACTGGATTCTGTTGGGGAGCATTGGGAGCAAATAAAATACAAGTAATTGACCAATTCTCAGGTTGTTTGTCACCATTTAGTTCTAATAAAAAGTCTCTAAATTCTCCATATTTATGATAACTAGCTCCATCCCAAATCAAGATAATCTTGCGATTTTTATATTGATCTTGTAAGTATTTTATGAATGTAACTGTTGATTTTCCATCACCAGATGGATGGCTCTGAATATGGAATTCTTTGCTTTGATAATTGAGGGCGCCAAAATAAGTTTGTCTATCTTTTTCATTGGTAATTGGGACTTCAATTCTGATTTTAGATTGACCCCAAACATAACCAGTTAGATCACCATGAAGTAGATGACATTCATCTAAAAACAATACTATTATTTCCCCAGACTCTATACCAGCCTTGTTTTTAAATAAAATATCGTTAATTTCTTCCGTCTTTTTTTTTACCAGTTATTTATCAAATTTAGGATTGGTTTTTTGAGTTTTTTTCCAACTAATTTTCGCCCGGTCGAAAAGTTCATAGTAACTTTGTTTTGATTTATATATCACACCAAATTCTCGCTCTAAATAAGTAACCAGCTCATCTAAATTCCAATATTCTTTATTTTTTAACCACTCGATTACTTCAGTATTTTGTAGAGGTGTTAAATACCCTTTTGATCCTTTATGTCCTAGTTTGATTCCGGCGATGCCTTTGGTTTTAAATTGTTTTTTCCAATAACCAATAAAAAACTTACTTACACCTAAATTTTTGCCGATCTCATGGTATATATTACCTGAGAGCGCCATCCTTACAGCTATTGCTCGTTTTAGTTCTCTGGCATCGATATCGCTTTTAATGAAAGAGTCTAAAAAAGCTATTTCTTTTTCCCTATCTTTTTGTTGCAGTTGTAAGTTATTCATTTTTTTATGGTCACAATCAAGTAGTGGATATAATTGTATCATAGTTTTGATAATGATTTAGGATTGCTATAGTTGCTCACAAGCATCCTCTAGGGCCTTGTCGCGTAATACCAACAAACCGCTCTCGAATAATTCTCCTAAATGACTGGGAACTGCACCAATTACAGCTTTGATTTTTTTTGCTTTTAAGCCGTAATAACCCGCCACATCATCCACCGACATTACAGGTAGCTTGAAATATTCACCCCACTGGTGTGTAGGTATTGGCTCGTGAGACTTTTCGAGTTGTCGGGCTACCGTTGCGTCGTAAAGTATCTCAAACGCCTTATCGTGGCTGATGCCGTTGAATGTATGGATACGCGCCGCGCGTGAAGTAAAAAGCGATTCGCGCGTTAAGAATTGCGGCTGTGGATTGCCGCAGGCGTTTTGAACAGTCATAATAAATATGCCCTGAATCGTTGTTACGTAACGGTTGGGGAAGTCGCAGTTAGCTCGGTGTCAGAAACCTTGCTGGCTGCGCCGAAATCTTCCTTACATCTAAGACGATCGCAGTATTTTGTGGTTCGCGTCAAGTCGCAAAATTGGTCATATTCAGTCCTTTTTTACAAGTAGCCGCCTATTATTGGCGGCTATCCTCAGAAATACACACAGATACTCTCATTTACTCTGTTTTGCTAGGAACCGAAATAAAGCCCCGTTTTAAGGGTTTACCCTTCAATCATCTCCAAAATTGCCTCAATATCTGCGAGTGTTGTCGCTGATTTCTTGCCCTTGGCTTTC
>NZ_JAUBTS010000141.1:0-3208 GCF_036705105.1 Microcoleus sp. B9-D4 | reverse complement strand
ATTTGTTTGTTTTGTAAATTTAATTCGACTCTTTACTTATCTTAACATACTTTGGTTTTTTTACACCTACCTACTTATAATCCCTCCACTGTTGTATAAGCTCAGTAATGGTCTTTTCTATAGAGTATGCAAAAATACTGTATTTAAAGCTAGTTAACTATTTGAGCGAAAAGGCCGATCGGGAAAATTGGTTTGGGGTTGTGACTTTAACTTAGAAGTGATATCGTAGAATCGGTAGATAGTAGATTTCCGACTGTCAAACAACTTGAGAATTGAATCAATGACAATTTCTGTAACTATCGGGTTAAAGTCGGAAATAAAGTCGTCGGCGTTTAGATTTTCTCGAAAAAATTCCTTAGCTCGATCGCACTGATAGCGCATTTCGTCAAAGCCAACAATTTTTACCACAAACGTTGTCAGGGGCGAACTCTCCAAATCGGTATTAGAAGTGCTTTTAGCCCGCCCATTTTCTAATAAATTCAATACTTCCGTTTCTAAACCAATTTTAGGTTGGTAAGGTTTCTCTATTTCGGGAAAAAAGCTTTCTAGGCGCACGCAGTTAGGAGCTTGATCTGGAAATCCTCCCGTCATCATCGCCAGAGAAACTTCAATCCCCAAATCCGAAGAAAGAGCTTCTAGCAGGGCTAGGGCAGCCAGTTTGCACCCCAAATAAAGCTTCGCAATTTCGAGATTGTACTTAGCCGTAGTTTCCCAGCGCTGATAGGTGCGATCGTCTGGATATCCCTCAAACTGCCGGAAAATCATCTCTGGCTTGAGATAATTCAGAAAACCTTCCATCTTGAACAAAGCAACTCGGTAGTCGCGAACCGTATAAAAACCCCAGCAGATGAGATTGTGATTGGTTTCCGGCAGTAAATTCCAGGTATTTGCCAAAAAATGGGCTGAACTATGGTGAGCAAAACTCATCACATCCCGGTTAGAGATTCGCACAGCTTTTTTGACCGTTTCCCGCATTTCCTCGTCCGTTAAACTGAGGTTAAATAGGCCATTGATTGCTTGCAAGCGGTTATAAAGGCGCTGGCTTACCGTTACTCCCGCATCGGCGGCGCGAAACGGAATTGTTGCTTCAATGCAGCCTGCAATTTGAAGCAATTGCTCGCGTTTGAGAAATGGTTCTAGAGCTTTTGCTGCTACCACAGCGCTGAGAAATTCGTTTTGTCCAACCAAAGGATTGAGGACTTCGCCCGGTTCAAACTTGAATACCAGCATTACCATCTCGAAGGTAGCATCCGCAGGCAGTTCAGATTTATCCCGAATTTGTAGTTGTTGGTTAACCTCTTTTGCAACAGGAGTGATGTAGTAGCTGACGTTAAAGTTAATGCTGCGATCGACTTGCACGTAGACGGTATCGTGAAATAAAGCGGCCAAAACCTCGATCGCGTCTTCCTTTCCCCCCACATCAAAAATATGTTCGGGGGTGTGAAAAAACCGCCAGGGCCCCATCATCGGCTGAACAATCAGTTCGGCAATCCGAGCGAGTTCACTTGGTTCGACTTTTGCTTCCAGGCGATCGATCGCCCAAATCAGCCTTTCTAAGCACTGTAAGTAGGCTTGTTTGCTATCCATCACAGTCTTTCCCAATAACATTGCTGTCAGTCGATTTTAGATTTTAGATTTTAGATTTTAGATTTTCTCGACAGATGAATCTGGAAGCTTGAACCTTAGTCTAAAATTTTTAGATCTCCACGACAGGAGTCCACGGCTTGTATCCGTTTTTGGGCGGGTCACGTCAGCCACCCGGCTGTTAGTTTGATTTTATCCTAGATGCGCCCCGGCTGTTTTTATTTGGGATTTATGAGATTTTGCTGGAATAATTTAGCTGCAATTTAGGAGGGAAATACTAACTCAAACTAAACTTAATTTCCGGTAGCTGACCTCCCCTGTTTTCCTAGTCTAATCAGCACAAAGTATGACAAGTAAATTACATAGATAGCTAAACCAATCAGACCCAACAATCCCAAAAATTGAGGGGTTGTAGTAGGGTGAAACATTTGTTTATAGAGCCAAGGTGGGTCTAACCAAATGCGGCAAAAAGGTTCGTCAATTACCTCAATTTGCGATTTAAAAGCACAGCTTAAGAAGGGAAGTTGAGCTAGAGCGCCCAAACCGCTGTAAACAGTAATCGCCCACCGCCAAGCTGTAAAAGCCAGTTTCAGGGGCGACTGCGGTCGATCGGCAATTTCTTCGTTTAAATCCTCCCAAAACCACAGACTAGCAGGAATTAATGCCCTCCCAATCACCGACGACACAAAGCTCACAGGCAGCGCAGCCATCATCAGGTAAAGTGTAATTGCCAGCAAACTCGCCACCCGCCAATAAATAATCGACAAACGGACGATCGCCTCAGCTTTTGCCACAACAGCCCAAATCAGCACTACCAGCGGGATCGAAATTGTTAATAACACAGACAACCGGTAATCCATCCAGACTAGCGGTTGAAACCAAGGCCCGGTGGCTGCCAATAAAAGACTCAACATCTTTGGGAAAATATACTCACTTATTTGTCACAAATTTTACTACAAAAATGCTAAAAAATCAGCAACCAGAACACGGTCTTAATGTTTTAGTTACTGCTACATTTTCTAAGGTACTTGGCGCGCTTTGAAGGCTACTTGAGACACGATAGACGGCAATACGCTTGAGTTAAAACTGTTTATTCCTCAGATATCTCCTTCCCATCCTCGCCTCCCTTGGGGGACGCAAGAGCAAATTCTTGTCCCCCTTGGGGGGCGAGGGGGAAGCTGGCGGATTTGAACCGTATTGGGATAGAGGGCAAATCTCGCCATTACCTAAAGGCTCAACCCATCAAATAAAATTCTCCCGCGCCAAAAGTTAGATTTCGGCGCGGGAGGGAAGGCATAGAGCTAAAGGGCTCGTTTATTCCTCGTAGATGCGGCACTCAGCAGCGTCAGGATTGTCGTCGCAAAATTTTTCAAAAGAATTCTTAGGTTTGACTTGCTTTTGGTGGGAAGCTTCTGCTTGCAGTTCTTCAACTGCGTCCCACGCAGCCGCGCATTCGCCGGAAGCCGCGCCCTTGAGGTCACAGACGCTACGAGCGCTTTCTAGTTCTTCTTCAATTTTTTCTTGGATGTTGCCTGCGGGTGTTGTTGTCATAAAAAATATTCGGTAAGTGGGAAACTCAGAGTCTTTAGACCTGAGAGGAAAACGACTCGGCGGTTTCAACCGC
>NZ_JAUBTS010000140.1:0-3514 GCF_036705105.1 Microcoleus sp. B9-D4 | reverse complement strand
CATTTCTCCTTTCCCTGGAACTCAAAGAAGTCCCGAACAATTTTTTTTCAATAATGAATGAACAAATGGAGTCATATCTTAATTGGTATCTCGGTAAAAAATGAGTAAGATTACTCATTGACAACAGTGTTTTTAGCTTAACTTGTGAGTAATGGGTCAGGAGGCTTTGCTGGCCGATAGCGGGATTTTTGATTCAGCCGAGTTGCGGTATCCGATGCAAGCGCACCCGCGACAACCAAGGAGTTTTGCAGGTGACGGCGTTTGTGGATTTTGGCAATGTTTGGAATCCCAGGGAAAGCGCGGTTTTGGAAGCGAATACTTTGCTGTCAGCCCGATTGCGGCTGCGGTGACTGTACGGCGAAAGGTGGAATAATCGCGAAGGCTGGGGAATTCCTGTGATTGATATTAAGTCGAGCAACAGGAGTTTACAAGAGCGCGGGCTGTATTTTTCTGTATAATTCAAACCTTTTTAGGAAAAGAGTCGTTTTGCCCTTGGCGGAACTGAGCAATTCCGCTATATAGTAATAAGTATCATTTGGCACTCCTCTGTAGCTGCCAAGAGTGTATTTTACTGATAATCTTTAAATTAAACTATGTCTAAGGTGCGGTTGTTGCTTTTAAGTTCTTTTGCTTCCGGTTTTGGGCTTTGCTCAATCATTTTGGCGATGTTTACGATGACTTCCCGGCTGTCATTTACGTCTTTTTTTACATTTGTTTTAACTTTGGTGTTTTTTGGAATTAATCTGCTTTTTGCTTTGCATTATTATACATCGCTTACTAAGCAATTGAGTGTTAAAAATAAAAGGAAAGCGAGAATTTAGCGGTTGTGAAGCCGAAGCGGAAAAAGGCATGGAGAGTTATTTATGGAATTTGAATGGAATCCAGACAAAGCGACACTAAATGTTGAGAAGCATGGTGTTTCCTTTCAAGAAGCCACAACCATATTTAATGACCCGCTATCTGTAACTTTTCCCGATCCTCAGCATTCCATCGGAGAAAGCCGGTACGTTATTATTGGTATATCCAGGTATGGACAACTTTTAATTGTTGCACACACCGATCGAGGAGAAAAAGTAAGAATCATCAGTGCCAGAAAAGCTACCCGCCAGGAGCAGAGGTTTTATGAAGAAGGATATTGAGAACGAAATGGAAGACGAATTACTTGCTGAGTATGACTTTGCTCAGATGAAAGGAGGTGTTAAAGGCAAGTATGTTGAGCAATATCGTGCAGGGACAAACTTGGTGCTTTTAGACCCCGATATTGCCCAAGCTTTTCCTAATGATGCAGCAGTGAATGACGCATTGAGGATGTTAATCAAAATTGCACAGCGCCAGCAGTCAAATACTGCGGTGCAGCGGAGCCACGAAGGATCTCAACTTTGAGAACGCGATGTCAGGAGATTGTGCGATCGCCCATATTATTTATTTGCTCAAAAAGCGATCGCCTGTGCGTTGAGACAATTATCTAGCTGCCAGCCATAATTATTTAAAGTCTAATTATTTAGGAGGTGCGATCATGGTTATAAATCAAACCAACTCGCCAAATCTTCCCGATGCGACAAAGACTCGCTTGACTCCAGATGAATACCGGGCGATCGAGGAAACAGCCGAAGAACGTCACGAATATTGTAACGGAGAGATTATCGCTATGCCAGGAGGTTCAGAAGTCCACAGCCGTATTACCGTAGACATTACGACTTTTCTTAACGTGGCTGTGCGAGACACAAATTTTCAGATCTATAACGGCGATCTACGAATTTGGATTCCTAGCTTCCATCATGGAACTTATCCCGATGTTATGGTCATCAATGGCGAACCAGAATTCAATGGCGATCGCACGGATGAAATTCTCAATCCTTTACTGATTGTTGAGGTTCTTTCGCCCTCTACTGAAGGCTACGATCGAGGTGAAAAGTTCAGAAAATATCGCTCTCTTGCTAGTTTTTGTGAATATTTGCTGGTTAGTCAAGCTGAACCCTACATTGAGCAATATTATAATGGCGATCGCCCAAGTAGCGATCGTTGGCAATGGCAAGTGTGCGATCGGCTCGATCGGGCGATCGTCCTGCACAGTTTAAATATAGAACTTCCGATGTCGGAAGTCTATCGCCGGATTAATTTTTAAGGGCGATCCGTGACACTTCTAATGAAAGTTAACAATGCTAGTGCTGCACTCTTCTCAATTTCTACATCAATTGCATAAAAGCATTCACCGCATCATATTGATCGGCTATTGGCCAATAGAACTCTAGGGCTCGCAAATCCAGGACTTGCAAGTAATCAGCTAGTAATATAGAGATAACTTCTAAGAGGCTATAAAGATGACAACCATATCCAACGAACAAACAGCTATCATCCGTACAGAAAGAGGACTAGCGATGGCCGGTGCGCGCATCACTATCTAGGGCATCATGGACTATGTGACGGCTCAATATCCACCTAAGTTTATCATGGGATTGTTTGAGCTTACAGAGGAAAAAATTAACGCAGCTTTAGCTTATATTGAGGCAAATCGCGCTGATGTTGAAGCTGAGTATCAAATGGTTATTAAGGAATCTGAATAACTGCGGCTGTACTACGAAGAAAAAATCGCGATCTCATTGCTCGAATTGCCGCCCAGCTACCAAGACCCGCAACCGAAGCTGCTTGGGAAAAACTGCGAGCAGCTAAGGCAAAGTTTAAGTCTGAGCTATAGTTTTTCATACTAAAGTATGATAGAGTTAATGTATCATAAAATCATTAAATACTATGATCGATTTAGTGTTTTAAAAGTGATACCCATGTTAAAAGAATTAAAAACCATTACTCTGGCAACTTTTCTGGTATTAGGAACAGCTACGCTGGGTTATACTGCACCTCTCCCTAGTCCTAATAATCAAGGGGATTATATGGGAAGAGCTTATCATACTTATTGGGAAGTAGTAGATCCAGATCCAAATGGGTTAAATTGTCGCATGACAAATTCTTCTTTTGAAGAACTTATGCGTGCTGGAAACCGCACTCCATTTGAGTTTTTTAATTGGTCTTTAGTTGGTGTCTTAAAACAGGGACAGCGTTTTGAAAGCTTTCCTAGTAATGCTGCTGGTACTTTCAACGATACCAGGGGTTTACCTTGGCTTTTTGTAGGAAAAAGCGGCGTTGCTGATTTAGGGTATGAAGGCCTAAATATGCAAGTCAGAGAAACCAGTATCCACAAAACTTCGGGATTTTCAAGTTATTTTTTTCATACCCTGATTAAGCAACGCCAGTAGCAGATGTTCCCTCACCGCATCAGACACAGTGTTATCACCGCTGCACTGGGCGCAACAGAGGGGAATGTAAGAAAAGTGCAGAAACTCAGCAGACACAAAAATTTAAACACCTTGATGGTGTATGCGATAATCGCGGCCCCGACCAAAGAGACATTACCGATTTACTTGATGGGATGAAAGGAGCGATCGGGAGCGTGTCACTTTTGCGATGAGTATAAATACTCGTGAACCCCAGCTTGACTTTTTTACTGATGATCAGTATA
>NZ_JAUBTS010000139.1:0-3567 GCF_036705105.1 Microcoleus sp. B9-D4 | reverse complement strand
TATTACGCCTATCGTTAAGGTTTGTAAAGGGGTTTGACGACAGTTAAACTGATGAGTGTGATTAGGAAAGCTGATGAAACCAGAGACAGGGGCGTAGCTTGCGGGGCCCGACGCCATCGCCAGAAGTTTTGTTAAGAAAGTTGAGGGTTTTGCTTTCTGTAGGTCAGCTCGTGATACGTTTCTAAAACCTGAAAGCGGGAAAGTCCGGTGCAATTCCGGCGCTGTGCCGCAACTGTAAAAGTCAGAATGCCGATTTCGGGGGCGCTTTGTGGGCGTTTACTTTTGGATTCCCTGCGTAGCACGGGGAGGAGATTATTTGTTAGCTTTGACTGATTTGCCGACTTGTCCGGGTTTATTTTACGGTTCCCAAGCCCGAGACGGAGTTTTATCGAGAATGCGGATTCCGGGGGGAATTTTAAACGCGCAGCAGTGTGGGACGATCGCCGATTTGGCTGATCAATACAGTACCGGCTGTTTGCAAGTGACAAATCGGGCAAATTTGCAAATCCGAGAAGTGAACTCGGAAATTGCCCCGGAAGTCTGGAACCGCTTGCAGGAATTGGGGATAGCGTCTCGCCGCGTTGAAGTTGACCCGATTCGCAATATTATGGCAAGCCCGACAGCCGGGATCGATCGCCAGCAGTTACTCGATATTCGCCCGCTAGTGAAAGCTTGGGATGATTACCTGCAAACACATTCCGAGTTTTCGGAACTTTCGCCTAAGTTCAGTATTGGCTTCGACGGGGGGGAATCGGTTTCGATCCAGGCTTTACGCAACGATATTTTATTAGCTGCTGAAGGGCTTTCAACCCAATCAGAAATCCTTTTTCGGCTACATTTAAACGGCGATCCAGGAATTTTAATCCAAGAATCGCAAAGTATTTCAGTATTAGCAGCCCTCGCTAGCACCTATCTTGAATACACCAAAAATCGACCTCGAATTGATGGCAAAAAACCGCGTTTGCGTCACCTGCTGGCAGATTGGGGTGTTGAAAGTTATCTAGAAAAGGTACAGCAGAATTTACCATTTTTATGGCAATTCACATCTTGCACATTTCCCAAAAACAGCCAAGATGCCTGTTCCACAAAGAGTGAATTTCCTTGTGGGGTGGGCATCTTGCCCGCCCGTTCGATCGAGTCATCTCCAAGGGCGATCGAACAATCCCAACATCTCGGCATCCACCCTCAGCGACAGTCGGATTTATCCTACATGGGAATTGCACTGCCTCTCGGTAGGCTAGAATCAAAGCAACTGCGGAATTTGGCAAATTTAGCCCAAAATCTAGCCAGCGGTACCCTGAGACTTACGCCGTGGCAAAATCTGTTGATTTCTGATATCCCCAACTCCCAGCTTTTTGAGGTAAAACAGCAAATCGCCGATTTGGGATTGCACTCGTCGGCGACTCGCCTAGATTCGTGCTTGGTGGCTTGTGCCGGCAGCAGCGGCTGTGCGTCGGCGGCGACAGATACTCAAAGTCACGCCCTAGCAATGGCGAGGGATTTAGCGCAAAAATTGACGATCGACCTGCCGATTAACATTCATTTCAGCGGTTGCCAAAAGTCCTGCGCCCAGCACCAGCCAATTGATATCACGCTGGTGGGAATTCAGATTGAGCGAGGACACGAGACGATCGAAGGTTACGACATTTATGCGGGTAGAAAAGATTTGCCCTTCGGGCGACCAATTTTTCCGGCGGTGAGTGCGCTCGATATGCCCGGTGCGATCGAGCGAATGTTGCGGGTGTATCAGCGGTTTCGAGAGCCTTTGGAGTCATTTGGTGAGTTTGTCGATCGGCAGGCGATCGACCAATTACAGCAGTTGTTCAGCGCCGAAAATCGGACTTTAAAGTGAAAAAATATCCCATTAAAACTGACAATTTTTAATTATTTCTCTTTCTATCTCTCTTGAGATTTCTTCCTTCGCATCCTTTGGGCCTTCGCGGTTCATTCAAAAAATCTATTTCACAAATCCCACAAAATTCCCATAGCAGTTTTAAACAATGATTGACTACATTCGAGACGGAACAGAAATCTACACCAAATCCTTCGCCACAATTCGAGCCGAAGCAGATTTGTCAAGCTTGCCGCCCGATTTAGAATCGGTAGCCGTGCGACTAATTCACAGTTGCGGCATGACGGATATTGTTACAGATTTAGCAGCTTCCCCCGGTGCAGCCACCGCGGGACACAACGCCCTCGCCGCAGGTGCGCCGATTCTGTGCGATGCCCGGATGGTGGCCGAAGGTATCACTCGCAAACGCCTTCCGGCTGACAATCCGGTGATTTGCACCCTCTGGCATTCCGAGATCCCGGAGTTGGCGCGGCAAATGGGAAATACTCGATCGGCTGCGGCGCTTGATTTATGGCTGGACAACTTGCAGGGTGCGGTTGTGGCAATTGGCAATGCCCCGACTGCTTTGTTCCGACTACTGGAAATGCTGGATGCCGGAGCACCCAAACCGGCTTTAATTCTGGGTTTCCCGGTAGGATTTGTGGGGGCTGCCGAATCCAAAGCCGAACTGGCCGCCAACAGTCGGGGAGTGCCATTTATTACGTTGCACGGGCGGCGCGGTGGCAGTGCAATGGCAACGGCGGCCGTGAATGCGTTAGCGAAAAAGGATGAATTATGACTAAGGCTACTGGTAAATTGTACGGTTTGGGTATTGGCCCTGGCGATCCAGAATTGATCACATTGAAAGCTTATCGGATTTTGCAATCGGTGCCGGTGATTGCCTATCCGGCGATGGAAAATGGTAAGGTGCTGGCGCGGGCGATCGTCGCAGATTATCTGCGCCCGGAGCAAATTGAGATTCCGATGCCGTTGCCTTTTAGTCCGACGCGATCGTCTCAACCTTATTATGATATTGCTGCCGAGAAAATTGCGGCACATCTGAGCGAGGGGCGGGATGTGGCGGTGCTGTGTGAGGGCGAACCTTTTCTCTACGGCTCGTTTATGTATCTATTCAACCGTTTGTCGGCGAGATTTACCACTGAAGTTGTGCCGGGAATTTCTTCGACAATGGCGAGTGCGGCTGCGTTGGGAGTGCCACTGACTTATCGTAACGATGTGTTAAGTATTATGCCTGCGACGCTGGATGCTGAGGTTTTGCGCGATCGACTGGCGGTTGTTGATGCTGCTGTGATTATTAAGCTGGGGAGGCATTTTGCGAAAGTCCGGGACGTACTGATTGAGTTGGGACAGTTCGATCGAGCACTGTATATAGAACGCGCAACTATGCCGAATCAGCGAATTCGGGCGATCGCAGATGTCGAACCCGCTGAAGTTCCCTATTGGGCTCTCATTATGATACCTAGCCTGCAAAAATCTGTATCTTAATATTTCCATGCCTGAAGGCGACGCGCTTCCAGGCTTTACCTACTTTTTTGTGCATTCTTACCTCTTTATCCACTTTTCTTCATATTGATAACTTAAGCTTATAACTTTCATTAGTTAATCTGTTGTTAAAAAACTTTACAAACCTGAGAATATGCTTTATGTTTATTTACATGGCGGAACACAAAGCCGTCACGAACATTGAAAACCAAATAAAGCAATCATAAACAAAT
>NZ_JAUBTS010000138.1:0-3581 GCF_036705105.1 Microcoleus sp. B9-D4 | reverse complement strand
GGATTTTAGATTTTCGATTTGGGATTGATTCCACGGATAAATCACGTGGCGGGTACCACCTTTGAAATTCGTGGTCAACAGTCAACTGTCAACAGTTAACAGTCAACTGTCAACTGTCAACTGACTAAATATTAGCGAGTCGGCCGAGCCGGAGCTGGAGCCGGAGCTGGAGCCGGAGCAACCTGTGGATTTTGGCCCGCACCGGCCGGTTGGAGCGATCGCACAAATTCCAGCGACTCCCGCGACGGAATCAAAATCATTTGGGTCAAAAACGGGTCGTTCTCAGTACGCAAAGCTTCCAAAACGCTCTCCAAGTTCACCACCTCAATCTTAATTGTGGCGGTCACGTTCGGTTGCTGCTGCTTAAAACGATCGACCATTCCCTGTAAATCCTCCTTGTTAAAAAACAAGGGAATCACCTCTTGCTGGCCCCGCTGAATCGTCAAATAACCATTTTCCGCACCGCCTCTGGCCAAAAACAGAGGTACACCGTTGAACTCGTTAACTTGTTGACCAGTCTGCTGAAGTACAGTTTTAGCCGACTGCACCTGCTGCGGAGCGGGAACGAAAGCAAATTGCACTTCCTCCGGCTTGCCTTTATTTGCTTGAGTGATCTGATAAATTTCCCCCAGCGACACCGGCATCACGCGCACCGTGGCCGCCAACTGAGGATTTCTGGTTTTCAGTTGATCGACAAAAGCTTGAGCGTCTTTCTGGCTGATGAAAATTCCCGCCACGGAAGCATTACCAGTTTGACCCTGACCCTGCTTGGGAACAGAAGCGATCAGGGGCGCACCCTGAGCGTCTGTAATCGTAAATACCGGCACCGAGCGCAATTTTTCCAAAATTTGCGGCTCCGGCAGTGCCAGTGCAGACATCTTGCCAATTGGGGAGGGGCCCAGCAGAGTGCTGCCGACAATTCCCAATATTGCGCCCAAACGAACTAATGATTTCATGTTTTTTCCATCAGGAGCGATCCTGAAACACATTAACGCAAAGACTGGCGACTTAGCACGATCGGCAAAAACTGCCTCAATTTGTTTTCATTTTGACGAAATGTAAACATCAGAGACAGTTCTGCTTCAATCTATTATTTAACATTGTGCGATCGGGATGACAGGATTTGAACCTGCGACATCCTGCTCCCAAAGCAGGCGCGCTACCAAGCTGCGCTACATCCCGGTGTTATAGTTAGCTAACCTCTAACCATTAACACACAAAACCGCTTGCTTGTCAAGCTTTATTAAATATTTAGCTCTCGATGCAGCTAAGGCGAAGTTTTTTTTCAGGTTGTGCGGTTTGACCCCACCCAAAAACCGATACCAGCCCCTGACTCCTATCGTGAGCAGCTCACAATTTTAGACCCTAGTTCAAGCTCCCCGATTCATCTGTGGAATAAATCTCAAATCTCAAATAGTTCCTTCGACTGAGGGCAACTCGACTGACGGGGACTTGACCCCTCGACTGAGCGCCGATCGTCTGAATCACTCCCCGAATGTCTCGCCGAAGTGTCAAATCTCAAATCGACTGACAATACTTGCACAGCTTCATAACGGCCCTGATGCCGAGATACATCCGCGCGTAACAGACTGCAGGACACAGGTGCATTCGGTGTTGGCAGCGTCAATATTGTATTGTAGATCCTCAACAAATCAACGCCGACCTGCACCTCGCTCGCTAATCAGGATACCAAAACATACCTTTAATCCCCTCTGGATCGGACATAAAGCCCAAATTGCGGTAAAAATCCACCACTTGAGGGTCAGCAAATAAGGTAATGTTGCTGATATCTTCACTGCGGAGTTTTTTAATGATGTATTTCATCAGCGCCTTGCCCATGCCTTTGCCCTGGTAGTCGGGATGAACTACCACATCCCAAAGCGTGGCATTAAAAGCATGGTCTGAAGTCGCTCTGGCGAAGCCCACCAGCCGTCGCTGGCTGCCCCGCATCTCCCACATAGAGACGACTAGGAAGCTGTGCACAATAGCTTTTTTGACTTTACGCAGGGGACGGCGGGACCAACCCACTGCATTACAAAGTTCTTCGAGTTCGTAGAGGTCAATGTCCCGATCGCAACTGAAAAAGATGCGAGCGTTGCCGCTGGCGGGCTTGCGAAACGTTGGGGAAAGCGGATCGCCTAACCCAACAGCCACATCTTCCTCAAAATCCGCTGTTTGGGGTACAGAGGCAGACTCAGAACTACTAAATAAGTTTTTCCAAAAACCCATGCAGGCGCGGTTAAGGTAGTAGAAGTTGGACGACGAGAAAGAGAACCAGACAGATAAACCCACTCCAATCGGCGTAGGATCAATTGCCGGTAGCCTCTTGAGGAACAGTTTACGGTACACTCATCTTACGCCGAAAACAGGGATTTGTCGTCCAACATTGAGTCTGCGCTTTTTTGATTCTGTCAAGTTTGGTAGAACTGTTCTGCTAGCCAGTGCCCGCACAACCCGCTTTTAAGGTAAAATTTGTTGCCGAACCAGGACAGAGGTATATTGGGAAATGCTTCTTTTGAGTGCCGCCGATCGCGCCGGAACTTATACCCTTGGTGGAAAATACCACTGGAATGGCGCAACGGTGACATTCTCGTGATAAGTTCTCAGACAGATTTGACTTTTGCTTTTAGTGAGGAGACGGGCACAATTTAAGTCGAATCGTCGAATCGAAAATCCCATTGCCATAAGGCATGGAAGAGTCAATACCAGTATATCTCCCGCACCTTCTCCTCAATTATGGCTTCGGGTTTAAAACCATCTACACTAGAACTTCTCAAGCGCTTTAACCGAGCGTTTCCGCAGTTTTATGAGCAATTTGTCAGCAGCGAAATTCAGTTGCAAAACCTCAAATTAGCTTACCAGCTTTACAAAACTCGGCAAGCAGTCATCGAAATCCGAGCCGAAGGTAACAAAAGTGCCCTGCATTTTGCTTACCGGAACCAGTCTTTTCTATTGAGCGATATTTTTGGAGTGCTCGCGGCCTACGGGCTGACGATTCACAGTCTGAGTCTGTACGGTCAAATTTACCCGCCCATGCTGGTATTTATCAAATTGGTTGTATCTCGCGGTGGCAAGGTACTGGCAGATAAAACAGCAGAAAACGTCTGTAGAGCCGTTCGAGAGGCATTGGCGGGGCATTTTGAGGTTGAAGAGATGTTGGCGGTGGAATTTAATTTAGACGCGGGTTTAGAAGATGTGGCAACTGAATTCTACGTCGATCCGGTTTTCCACTTGCCAGCTTTGCTGATTGAAGCCGATAATCAACCTGGACTTTTTTACAAAGTTATGTATGCCATCTGGCAAGAGGATTTGTTGGTAGTAAATGCTAATTTGCTGGTTTGGCGGGGGCGAACTCGCCTGATTCTCTACTTGTTGGGGCCCAATGAAAGTTTAATTCCCGAATATCTGGGGCAGAAAATCGCTGAGGGGGTGCGACAAAGATTGCTAGGCGAGCGATTTTAGGGCAAGCTGCCGATGCTCCCTAAATAACTAGATTTCTATAAGCAATACTCCGGACATTTTTTAAGCAGCCAAAGTACCATAAGACAAGACTGAAGGAAGATTAGGATGGTTTAAAATCA
>NZ_JAUBTS010000137.1:0-3638 GCF_036705105.1 Microcoleus sp. B9-D4 | reverse complement strand
TCGAGTATGGTGTTTTCAACTGAGTTGGGTCGGTTTAAGTTGGGATAGGTAATTTGGTCGCAGATGCACTCATCGTCTGAGAGGTTATTAGTTGTTGGGGTGGGAGTAGGTGTTTCCGATGGTGTGGGTGTTTCCGAGGCTGTTTCCGATGGTGTTGGTGTGTCGGAGGCTGTTTCTGATGGGGTCAGAGCGATCGGTGTTGGTGTGACGGGTGTGGTGCCAGTGTCAGTGCCGGTTTCGGTAGAGTCCTCCGAGCCATATTGTACGTTTTTGACAGTCAGGGGGCTTTCAACATTCGCCTCTGCAATCATCTTGTCAAAAGCAGCACCCGTGTTTTCAGCAAGCGCCTCCTCAATGTTCTTCGTACCAGCCCCCACTTGCTGGAGGTCTTTAGCCACCTCAGCTAACATCGCCTTTTCCACTTGAGCGAGGCGAAGCGCCGCCTCTGCGATCGAGATATTACTGGCTGCAATATCGCTGATGCGCTGATTGCCAGCAGCAATGATTTTTGCCACATTGCCTGCTAGACTGGCAACTTCTGGCTTTTGCACGCTTTGGGCAACTGACTCAATCAACTTCTGCAACAGAGCCGGATCGCTCAAGTTTACAGGAGTTCCCGGCTCTACAACCTTAGATAGCTCTCCGATGACTTTTGTGGCAATCTCCACCTTAGAAAGATTGGAAGCACTGGCAAATAAATTGGTCACCAAGACAATTGCAACTTGAACCTGAACGTGCGGGCTGTAGATAATTAACCCAGTAAGTTCATTGTCCCGCATCGCTTCGATGGCATCGTAATTGCCCAAGTCAACATCTGCCGGAATTCCCAAAGCCGCCTGCACCTTGGCTTGAGCCTCTTCTGCATCCATTCCTTTGCGCTCTAACTCGCTGACCAAGGTCGTAAGCGGAGTGATGGTCGTACCTTCAGAAGCAAACAGGGGCGTTTCCAGAGGCAAATTCGTGGCAGTATTGATGCCACCAATTCCCACCACCCGGCCCTCTTCCGGGTCTAGGAAACCGCTTTGGTTAGTATCGAAATTGGGAACAAAAATATCTAAATCATAGGTACCGTCAGCGTTAGTAATCGTAAAGGGTTCGTCGGGATCTAAAATTCCATTAAAGTTGGCATCGAAGAAAACCTCAGCCCCAGTCACTTCACTGTTAAATAATTTTCCAAGGGTTTTACCGAAAGATTTGCCTACCTTAGCGACTGCCTTCACACCACTGCTAAAGCTCTGAACGGTATCCTTAATAGCCGCTTTAGGACCTTGGCTAATCATGTTGAAGGGTAGAGTCAGCACTGAACCCACAACGTTTCTGCCAGTGTTAGCTAACTTATTGATCGGTTCTAATATGGGAGCCGGCAAAATCTTTTTGATAACAGGGTTATCTGTTATAGCAACAGCTAAGTTTAAAGCGCGGTAAGCCGGATTGAAATTCAAATAGGTCTTGCCCGTAGCCTCAGCAATTCCTCTAACTGTAAAGGATTTTGGCAGAACTGGAAAGGGAACAAACACATCGAACAAGCTGGGAGATTTTGATGTCCCTTGGGGGGCGGTGGAGTTTCCAGTTTCCCAACCAAATTTTGCCAGTGGGAAAGTTGCCAGGTTGTTCTGGTACAGGGTTGTCTTTAACGGCCCAATACCTGCTGTGGCTCGAATATCCAACGAACCATTAATTGTGCCGGAAACTGAATTGATGATATTCCAAGGTTGGGCGCTGTTGAGGACAGTATCTATCTCGGAAGCTCGCAATTTTCCATCACTTTTACCTTCTCGCTCTCCAACATCTCGCAAATCGACGTTGACATTTCCCTTGATTCCGCCCAGGATGTAAAAATCGGCTACCTTAATATCTGGGCCAGCTTTGGCAGCGAGATTTGCGGAGAGTGTCAGTTCTGGAACATCTTGGCCAGTTCCGTCAGCGTTCTTGCGATCGCTGACATAAAAGCCATCTCTTAACAATTGGATTTTATCCGAGGCGTAGTTCGTTGCTTTCCACTGTTGCAGTCCGTAGGTGTCATAGCCAAATTTTAGGTCAGCCTTTGCTTTCAAGTTTCCTTCAAAGCCTACACTCACCGGTGGGAAAGGAGGCAGAGGCTTTGTAATATTTATCGGCACATCCAAATCCAGATTGTCCAAATTCAGGGTCACAATTGGGACATCTGGTTTGCCTAAAAGTAGCTGGATGGCTGTTTCTGGCTTAGTGATAATTGGCACGTCCAGTCCATCAACCACCTCTAACGCTGTCAGAAGTGCGGCAGCTTTCGGATCTTTTTTCTTAAGCTCTTCCTTGCCTATTTTAACGATAGCTTTAGCCTGCGGAGATGTTTTCTCGAACTCTTCTATCCGTTTTAACGGGTTGTAATTATCTAGTTTAAAAGAGCCGAGATCCATCAAAATAGTCTCATTGTTTTTGATGGAATCGTTAACCAGCTTAGTCACCCGGTCTAACTTGACGATTGTTTCTATGAAGCCAGTGGATATTGGTCGGCCTGACAAACTGGAAAGGGTAGATACCATTTCGATGACACTGACCCGCTTCCGGTTGCCATCTATATCCTTAAACAAATTCTCCAGCCCGATTTTGGAAAATATCTGCGTGTCCGCATTTAGGAAATCAATAACTGGCCGAAAGGGTTTAAGAACCTGGTCAACCTTAGTGAAAACAGGTTGGGCAATGCCGGTTATAAATTCGCCAAAATCCAGTTTTGCATTATTGACCTCAACATTGGGTATGCTAGCAGAACTGACGGATTTACCGTTGACGTAATCAGCTTTTGGAAACCCGAACTTCATCTCGAAGACCAAGTTGGGGAATGCTTTGCTGACCACATTTGTCCGGCCTTTCAGGCTCAGATCCCCACTGGTGGAGAAGGTAGACTGTGATAAGTTTTGCGGGTTGTAGGAACTATTGAGTTCTGCCTCGGTCAGGCGATCGCCATCATTGATACCTCCCAGATTATCTAAGTCATTCAGCTTGAGCTGATATGTCCCGCCAATTTGAGTGCGCTTGCCTTGGGTGGTATTTTCGTTGAGGGTGGCTGGGAAAAATCCTAGTTTTGCAGAAGTCTTGAACGAGTCATTTAGACCAAACCCCAGGTTAGTCGTCAGATTCGTTTTGGTGGTATCGATATAGTGGCCAAAAGTTTTGCTGTTACCCAGGCTGAAGTTTAACTGATAATCGAGGTTGGCATTGCCATTACCATCGGCGTTAAAGCCAAGGGCAGGCATTCCTAAATCTTTGAGGACGCTAACTGTACCGAGTTGATATTTCCGGCCTACTGCAATATCCCAGGTGCTTTCCTCGTTAGTGGTATTCTTTTGAACCCTAATGTTGAAGTTAGTTCCTAGAGAACTCCGCAGGTTTGTTTGTAACTGCTCTGCCGTTAAATCACTCCCTGTTTTGAGCGCATTAACCAGGCCATTTTTGAAGCTACCAATAAAATCTTGATTGAGGTTCTGGAAGGGACCGATGATGGGAATCTTAATACTTTCCTGTTCTTTTTTAAGAATTTCATCCAGCTTGGTTAATCCAGTTTCTACAATGGAAAAAACCTTAGTATCAGCGGCGACAGCCGTGGTGAAATTCCAAGCAGTTGCACCTGTAGTACCGGCATAATTATTACCAGCTAAATC
>NZ_JAUBTS010000136.1:0-3796 GCF_036705105.1 Microcoleus sp. B9-D4 | reverse complement strand
AATTTCAAAGGTGGTACCCGCCACGTGATTTATCCGTGGAATCAATCCCAAATCGAAAATCGAAAATCCTCAAGCCCGCATTTATCTCGCGCAAGTCAATCTAAAATCTAAAATCTAAAATCTAAAATCGATTGACGCACCCTACAAACTCTGTTGTGGGGAGTAGGGGTTGGGCTTCTAGCCCGCCCGGAATATACAAATTAAATGCACAACAGTTTATTGAACAATTTCGCTGCGGGATACCTTACTCTTTCTAGTAGGATTTGGCGTTAATTCCGGTGGCGAAACTTGAACACTTCCCCACTCATTCACAAAGCTTTTCAGCAAAACCTCTTGCTGAGTGCGAAATGTCTCGACATTTGCCCCTCCATTCATAATCACAAACCACACAGTTTCTTGTTTTTGAGTTGGCAGGGCTCCGCCCAAAGCGCTAACATTATCCAACGTGCCAGATTTGACTACTGCTAATTGGGGAAGCGCCCGTTCTGCCAGTATTCCTTCATCTTTCCCAACTACAGTTAAGACATCAGCAACTGTCATGCTGTAAGGTTCAAGATAGCGTTCTAAAGCTAGAAATAACGCGCAAGCAGCCCGTGGAGAAATGAGATTTTCTTCGCTCAATCCCGAACCGTTGACGAGTTGAATTTCTGCGGGCGGAACTCCGGTTGCTGCTGCGGCTTTTTGCGCGACTGTTTTAGCGCCGCCGACAGTATCAGCTAGCATATCTGCCATGAGATTGTTGCTGTACTGATTCATTTTTTTGATAAGTTCAGCAAGGGGTAAAGAATAATGTTTTACTAAAGGCTGCACCTCGTTCGGAGATGCTGGCAAAACTTGTACAGTACCCTCAATTGATATTTGGGGTTTTGGCGTATTTGGAGGCAGGGTTTGATACTGGGCGGCGGCTTCGCTGGGCCAGATTTGACTGTTCAATCCTTGTTTGAGCAATTCTCCAGATTTGAGGGGATCAAGTTCAAAGTTCATGTAAAACTTATCGACAATTATCAAATTGCCACTGACTCGCTTGATGCCTTTTTGATTTAAGGCGTTACCGAGGGCGATCGCCTCTTCCCAAACAAACAACGGATCTTCGCTTCCCTGTACAATTAAATCGCCTTTTAATACGCCGTTTTCAATTTTTCCCGTTGTACCAATTAAGGTAATAAATTGATGTTCCGGCCCGAATTGTTGCAGCGCTACGAGAGATGTTGCTACTTTGGTAATAGAAGCGGCGGACAGAGGAACGGTACCTTGATGATTGGCTAGCAAAGTATTGCCAGATTGCATCCAGACGCCTTGGTTTTCTTTGGCAAAACCTTGGGCAGCCAACCCGTTGAGATATTGCTGGATTTTGGTATTTGTGGGGGTTTCGGGGTTGGTAGCAGAGACTATTAAGGGTAAGGGCTTCGGCTGACTTGGTTTAACTGGCGGCGGGGAAGATTCAGCTACAGGAGAGGGAGATGCAAGTTGAGGTGATTCAGTAGCGGCGCATCCGGCAATAATTGTGAGAAGGGCGATCGAACTCGCAGCAGTCAAGTAACGGTTTTTCAGCATTACGTTAATTTTTTTCATCAAATGTACGATCGTCTGTCAGCACGCCCGATGGAAAGTTTAACATTAACACGCGCGTTTTGGAGCATCTGGATCTGCGTTACCAGAATCCCGAACCGCTAACATTAGCTATCTTCTTCTCCATCTTCCTTCGCGTTCTACCCTACGGGAACGGCTTCGCCGAACGCGTCTTCGCGGTTTGTTAAATAGAGATTGTTTAAAGACTGCGGAATTTTATACCAATAGTCCGGACTGTTTTTAGTTCGTAGTCTGAAACCCTCGATTTTTCGTAGATCACATCTTGGATCATTCTCAAGAACAGGCAAGATGCCTGTTCCACAACAAGTGCAATTTCTTGTGGGGATTAGGGGTTGGGCAGGAGAGCCCGCCCATAAAAAGCTTATTAAAAATGGTGCAAGATGTCAGTTCGTAGCGAACTTCCCGCAGAGCCTTGAAACCATTATTTTACGGTTGGTCATCAAAAACTGTTTGAAGTATTGTTATACCAGTTCCCAAAAACAATGCAACTCTAGGCAAGCTCCCAACCCTTATCTTATAAGCCATTCCCAATTGTAAAATCTAAAATCTAAAATCTAAAATCTAAAATCTAAAATCTAAAATCTAAAATCTAAAATAGTATGATCTTCAGCGCCTGGGGCCTTCACCCCAGGCCGATCGCTCTCACAAATTTTCGATAAACTGGTTTCGTATAGTAAACGATTTTTTGTAAATTTCTCGACGATAGCGGTAGACATTGGTAGTATGTAATCAACAAAAAACCACCGTGTATGACGAATTCCAATACATTGGATACGGACTCAACTTCACACGCAAAGGGCTTCTTGCCCTTTTGGGACAAGTCATGTCAGGAGATATCGACACAGTTGTGGTCGTCGATCGCGTTGACTTCCTCGCGCGGTTTGGTACCCACATTATCAAGGGGATCTGCCAACAGCAAAATTGCTAACTCCTGGTTCTGTGCCGAACAGACTTATCTCCCTAACCAGAAATGGTTGAAGATATCCTATGAATCATCGAGGCTGACCATTGCCGACTCTACGGACTCCGTAAAGACAAATCTACTATCCAAAAAGATCCGAGTCTACCCGGAAACAAAACTAGCTGAGAAATGGCGGACATGGATAGCCGCGAGTAGATGGTGTTACAATCAAGCAATTGCCATTCTCAAAAATGAAAAAATTGGTAAATATGAGTTGCGTAAACGCATCATGGATTCAGCGCCTGAATGGGTGTCTCAACAGCCATACAACCCGCGTCAACTAGCAGTATTTCAAGCCTACGAAGCACACAAAGCAGCTTGTAAATCAAAAGGTATAGCCAAGTTTAGAAGTTGTAAATCTCCTAGTCAAACTATTAGGTTTCAAACAGCGAACTGGAAATCAAACACTTTCTATCCCCGTGAAACCAAAGGCTTGTCTTTTCAGGCTGCCGAACCAATATTGGAGGTACTGCAACACGAACCAACCCTTAGCCTAATAAACGGTCAATGGTTTATCTGCTATGCGGTTGACACGATTGCACCGCTTCCTACTCAATCGGAGCTAGCTATTGCCTTAGACCCGGGAGTCAGAACGTTTATGACTGGATTTGACGGTCATAATATACTGAAATTAGGCAAAAGTGATATCGGCCGCATTTATCGGTTAGCCAGACATTTAGACAAGTTAATGTCTCGGATCGGAATGAGCAAAGGTAGTCAGTTTAAGCGGGTGCGGTATCGATTGAGAAAAGTAGCAGCGATGATTCGTGTTAAAATTAAGAACTTAGTTTCGGAATTGCACAACAAGGCAGCTAATTACCTAGTTAGCAAGTATAAATTAATTTTATTGCCAACATTTGAGACGCAGCAAATGGTAAAAAAGGGTAAGCGAAAACTTGCCACGAAGACAGCTAGAGCGATGGTAACTTTGAGTCATTATCGTTTTAAACAAACGTTGAAGCATCAGGGAGCATCCCAATTTTGTAAAAGGGGAAAAGTATGATACAGTTCCCCTTTTATTTTAGCTGAGCCCTATATTATAGGATGTAAAAAATTAGCGATACTCTCATCAAATTCGCTTATCAAAATATATAAACTTAAACAAGTAGACCAAAAATACCTAAAGAATTTTAGAGAATTTATAATAATTCATTTAAGTAAGTACACCCTGGGGGGGTGACAACCCACCCCAAACCCATAGCTAGTAAGGATTGAGGCAACTTGTGGTAAAAAAAGATAGGCAGC
>NZ_JAUBTS010000135.1:0-4275 GCF_036705105.1 Microcoleus sp. B9-D4 | reverse complement strand
TCCACAAAGAGTGAATTTTCTTGTGGAACAGGCCGGAAAGCCTGTTCATAAAAAGCTTATTGAGAATGGTGCAACATTATTTCAGTTGTAACGAAGTATTGCTATGAAAAAACCCGGTTTCTCTGTAGACAAACTCCCAACCCCTAAAAAATCAGTCATTCCCATCTAAAATCTCTAATCTCAAATATCAAATGGTATGAGTTTTGACACTCCCCAGCCTAAAGGCGTGGGGATTCTTAATTCATCGACTAACCTTTAAGCGCCATGTCCTCGTGGCAATTCTTAAACTTTTCAACCGTAGGAAATACTACCAATTGACGAGCTTAACTCACAACACCCCAGAGGGTCTGTCTCCAAAAGCGTACTAGGATAGTGAACCTAGAGTTCGGATATGCCCTACCCTACCTAACAAATGAAAAAGTTCTTTGTTTTCTGGTAACGAGGATGTATTAATCCCCTAGCTGTTTTAAGAGTTTTCGCCGCTCTGTGTCCCCAGTTTGTGCCTAAAAGTGTGTCTTAACTGTTTCACGAGGGCATTGCGAGTTTAACCTTGACTTTTGCAGTATACTACAAAAAACCAGCAATTCCCTGATTTTTTAGAATAGATTTAAGAAATTAAAGCCGTTCTAGAATAACGGGGTTTTAAACCCAACTTTCCGATAAGTTGGGAATTTTGACTCAAAGACTTTTTTTCAAAATTTGCCCCAAAAAGTATTAATAATTACCGAAATTAGTTAAAAAATATGTATGAATAAAAATAGTTTTGTAAATCGGGAATTCAATCATTGATTGTTCCCACGCAAAATCAACTTTCACTCGTGTAAAACAGTAAAAGTAACACAGTTGAGATACAACTTCAAGGCAGATTGAGCATGACATCAACGACTAGGGATTCCAGTCACATTCAATTTTGTATAGGTCGCGATCGCGCCGACATCGTACAGATCCAAGAACTATTTAAAGCCGCCGCCTTTTGGGCGAGGGAACGCAAGATAGAAGATTGGGAAATTGCGATCGCCAACAGCGAACCAGTTGTTACAGTTTGGGACGGCTCACGGGCGATCGGCTTTGCCAGAGCCACCTCAGATGGCATCTATCGAGCTACCATCTGGGATGTCGCCATTCACCCGGATTACCAAGGTGCAGGACTCGGCCGCAAATTAGTGCAAACCGTCTTGAGTCACCCTCGGATGTGCCGAGTAGAGCGAGTTTACCTGATGACAACTTACAAACAAAGCTTCTACGAGCGCATCGGTTTTCAGCAAAACGCTAGCACCACAATGGTACTTGAAAATCAGCTTCTAGAAGAGAATCTCGAATTAGAAATTAGCAACGGCGAATTGCTAACTGCTAATTGTTAAATACGCACAAAAATTGCACCAAAATCTATAATATGTAGGGTGCGTCGCAGCGCACCTTACTCCCTATTAGACATCTCCAATAATTCTTGTGGAACAGGCCGGAAAGCCTGTTCAAGACAGGCTTTTCACTCCTATGTCTATTAAATCCCGTAGATTGCTCGTTGCCGAACTTTCTTCATCAGAAAGTTGCCAAAGGAATAGAACACTGAGTCCGGTTAAAATTGCACTCTTCGGACTCAGAAGGCACCGCCAGAACCTCCAACTTTCCGCTCATCAAACTTAAAAGAGTCTGATTCATCAATAACCTCATTCCAGAAGACACCTGAGAATTATCACTGCTCTTGGTAACATCACACTCCAAATCGTGCTTCAGCAAATCCCAAGACTCGCTCCAAGCACTCACTGAACGCTGATCGTCCACCCAAATTTGAACGTATCCAGATTCCGGCGAAGAATGCGCCGAAACAGAAATACTCCCCTCCTCCATCTGAGCAACAGCAGTATCTACCAAATTGACTAAAACTTGCCTAAACCTCGGCAAATCTGCCAATACATAAATCCCCGGATCTGGCGGCAATATCTCCAAACGAATGCCGCGATTAGCAGCTTGCAAGTAAGTTAAATCATCAACCTCGTCAAAAACCTTAGCTAACTGAATCGGCTCAATATCCATCCTTTCAGTGCCGTGTTCAGTTTTAGCAACAGAGATAATTTCATCTATTAATTTCACCAGCTTGAGTGCCGCGGCGTGAGCTTGCTCGACAAACTCTCGTTCCTCAGCAGGATCGTCGCACAAATCCGAGAGAATTAATTGCAGCGTACCAATCATAGTGCTCAGGGGCGATCGCAACTCGTGAGAAGTCCGAGCCAAAAAACCCGCCTTAAATTGGCTCATCTCCGATGCCATCTGATAAGCCAATTGAGTTTGCTTAAGTTGCTCGGAAAGGGCATCAAACTTCTCTAAATGAATTTCTTGAGGAGGTGGGGCTACTTTGGGCGCCGGTTCGGGCTGTTGCGAGCTTTTTTGCCGCAGGCGCCAAATCAAACTGCTTCCCAAACCCAGCCCCAGTCCCATACCTAAATATATAAAGTTGCTCCAGCCGATCGGCGCCATATTGCTTTGCCTTGGAGTTTAGCTTTTAGCATTCTAACTCGATCGCGCCTTGTCGCAATATTTCCCACTCGCTGCCCCTCCATTTAGCCACAGTCGAAGGCAAACTCGAAGCTGTTGTCGCTGTTGCTAATTCAGAAGGAACTAATGTCAAGACTTCGGGAAACTGAGCCTCAATTTCTGCCACAGATTCCAGAGGCGGCTGACCGGATAAATTAGCACTGGTAGTAGCCAAAGGGCCTGTCTGCTCTAGAATCTTGAGCGCAAGGGGAAAGTCAGGAACTCGTACTCCGATGGTAGTTGGGTCGATCAAATTCATGGCCGCCGGGACTTTTGCCGAAGCCGGCAGTACCAAAGTTAACGCCCCCGGCCAATAGGATTCGACCACTTGCTGCCACAATTTTAACTCTGCTGGACTTCCCTGCACGTAAGGCCACAAAGCCTGGGCGGATGCTGCCATCAAAATCAGCGGTTTGTCTTGACTGCGGCGTTTAGCTGCAAAAATCAACTCCGAGCGATCGGGCCGCGCAGCCAAAGCGGGTACAGTATCTGTAGGAAAACTGACGATATGATTACCAGAAATTGCCCCTTGAATTAAGGAGTCGATCGCAACTTGTGTCATGCCATTTTAGATTTGAGATTTGAGATTTGAGATTTGAGATTTGAGAAGTACGACATATTCTTGAAACCTACAGACGGTAGGCTAAGGCAAACCGATCGATCCCTGCTAAATCAGAAAATATCTGAACTTTGCCATAACTCCCGTGACTTTGCAGCATATCAGCTACCGCCTCAGCCTGTCCCGCCATCATCTCAACCAACCAAACACCCCCCGATTCTAAATAATCGGGAGCCGTTTCTACCAAATGCCGGATGCACTCTAACCCGTCAAAACCGCCGTCTAAGGCCAGATGAGGTTCGTGCTTCAAAACTTCCGGTTCCAGAGTCAGCACCGTACTGCTGGGAATATAAGGGGGGTTAGACACCATGCCGCTAACGCGACCTTTAAGAAATTCTAGCGGTTCCCACCACGAACCTTGATAAAAATTAATTCGCGATTCAAAGCCCAAATTCTCAGCATTCAGTCGAGCAACTGCCAAAGCTTCCGAACTGCAATCTACTCCATAAACCCTAGCATTTGTCAACGCACAAGCTAAGCCGATCGCGATCGCCCCGCTGCCCGTTCCCAAATCCACCCAATGCGATTTGGCAAATTCTCCCCCCCGAAGCTCGGAGAAGTTTAAATCTTCTCCCCCCCTTACTAAGGGGGGGTTGGGGGGGGTAGATTTTTGATTGATATTTTCTGCTTCTAAACGGCTTTTCACAGCTTCCACAGCCAAATCGATCAGCAATTCCGTTTCAGGACGCGGAATTAGCACCGCCGACGTTACTTGGAGCGAAAAATGTCGCCAATGTGCAACTCCCGTTAAATACTGCACCGGCACCCGTTCCTGCAATCGCCGCAGCCACAATTGAGCAAGTTCCGATAAAGACAACTTTAATTCTATTTTTGGCAAATCTTTAAACGACTCCAAACGCAGAGCCAACCTATCCAAACCGGCCAGCTCTTGCAGCAGCCAGTCGATTTCTGCTAGGGGAATGTCAGAGGCTCTCGCCTCGGTTTTAGCTTGATTCGCCCACTGCCAAAGCTCTAAACCAGAAACAAACATAAGACTTTTTGGGAATTGGGCATCGGGCATCGGGCATCGGGCATCGGGAATTGGTAACTAAGGAATGAGAATTAAATAACTTCCACTCTTGAAAGTGGGATGGGCGTCCCGCCCGTCCAAAAAAGACGGGCGG
>NZ_JAUBTS010000134.1:0-4307 GCF_036705105.1 Microcoleus sp. B9-D4 | reverse complement strand
GGAGAGAGTTTTTTACTAACGAACATAAATTTGATTTCCCCAAAATACGTCAATATACTTACACACAGAAAATCATTTAGGATTGATCTAGATAGAGAAAATCATTTAGGATTGCTATATATATTAGACCTCTTGCAAAAATCCTTTTCATCAATTGATGGGACGGGCAAGATGCCCATCCCACAAGAGTTATTTTTTCTTGTGGGATGGGCATCTTGCCCGTCCTATTTATTTTTGCAAGAGGTCTATTGTCTAATTTTTTCACATAATCGGTATTTTTTTGAGCAGTTAAATTGTGAATTTTATGACGTTCGCTCACTTATTTTTCCGAGCTTTCGGAATTTTTAGCACGCTATATAATATAGCGTGCATGCGTAAGTCTTGAGGTTGTTAGGGGGCGATCGCAACAGAGGACTTGTGTCCTCGTTTCGGTCTGACGCTCACTATTTTTTTGGTGAACTATTAGGAGGGCTAATATCCTTACAAAGATTGCGATCGCTCTCACTGAGCTCGACACTGGGGTTCTTTAGATAGTCACGCACCCAATCGCAGTTCATTGCGAGGAGTTCATCCATGTCGCCAATCTTCCACAAGCGGGCTGTGCCGTCTTCTCCATGAGTGAGTATAAACTTACCATCTTTACTGAAAGCAGCATTCTCAACTGCGCCTTGATGCCCTTTGAGTAGAGCCAACTGGTTGCCCTTAGTGTCCCACAGACGGGTAGTACCGTCTTCTCCACCCGTAACTAAGAACTTACTATTGGCACTAAACTCTAAACTCCCGATCTTACCTTGATGCCCTTTGAAGACATACAACGGGTTGCCCTTAGTGTCCCACAAACGGGCAGTGCCGTCTTCTCCAGCGGTAATTATGTACTTGCCATCTGGACTAAATTCCGCAGCAAAAACCGTACCTCTATGCCCTTGGAGGAAATACAACAGCTTCCCCTTAGTGTCCCACAGACGGGCCGTGCCATCATCTCCAGCAGTAACTATAAGCTTCCCATTGGGGCTGATCTCTACATCAAAGACTCTACCTTGATGCCCTTTGATGACAGCCAACTGGTTGCCCTTAGTGTCCCACAGACGGGCCGTGCCATCTTCTCCAGCAGCGACTATAAGCTTCCCATCTGTGCTGAAATTTGCACGATTGACCCTACCTTGATGCTCTTGGAGAAGAGCCAACTGTTTGCCTGTGTTGTCCCACAAACGGACAGTGGTATCATCTCCAGCAGTGACAATAAGCTTCCCATCTGTGCTGAAATTTGCACTACTGACGCTACCTTGATGCCCGTTGAGAAGAGCCAACTGCTTGCCAGATATGTCCCATAGACGGGCAGTGCCGTCTTTTCCTATAGTAACTAGGATATTGCCATTTGGACTGAACTCTGCATCAACGATCATCCCTTGCTGCCCGTTGAGAGCCTTCAACTGCTTGCCAGACTTGTCCCAGACACGGACTTTACCATCTTCTTCTAGAGTGATTATGTCATTGCCATTTGGTCTGAACTGCGCTTTATAGACCTTACTTTGTCCGTGAAGGAGGATAAACTGTTTACCAGTAGTGTCCCACAGGCGAACGCTGGCTTCTTTTCCACCAGTGGCTAACAGTTGTCCATTCGGGCTGAACATGGCGCTCTTGTCCTCACCTTGAAGCATTTTGAGGACGAACAACGGCTTGCCTTTTGTGTCCCACAGGCGGACGCTGTCGTCTTTTCCTACAGTGACTATGAGCTTGCCGTCCGGGCTGAACGCCACGTTAATGATATCTCCTCGATGCTTGTCGAGAGCAATTATCTTGGCTTTAGTGTCCAACAGATGGTCGGTGTTCCACAAAAAGGCGGTGTTGTCTTGTCCACCCGTGACCAACTGCTTGCCATTCGGACTGAACGCGACGCTATTTACTTGGCCTTGATGCTTTTTGCGCCAACTCAATTGCCTGCCATACTTGTCCCGCACGCGGACGATACCGTCATCCTCAGCAGTGACTAGCGTGCCATTCGGACTGAATGCCACGCTCTTGACCTCGCCTTCATGGTTTGAGAGCTCGTGCAACTTCTTGCCGGAAGTGTCCCACAGGTAAATAACGTTGTCTTTTCCTAAAGTAACTACGAGCTTGCCATCTGGGCTAAATAGGGCGCTTTTGACTTGTCTTGGATCCTTTTCTTTTTGGAGAATAGCCAACTGCTTGCCTGTGGTGTCCCACAAACGGGCAGTCCTGTCTTCTCCAGCAGTGACTAGAAGCTTGCCATTAGGGCTGAACTCTACATCATTGACCTGACCTTGATGCCCTTCGAGAATAGCCAATTGCTTGCCTGTAGTCTCCCACAAACGGGCGATCCCATCTGCTCCAGCAGTGACTAGAAGCTTGCTATTCGTCGGGCTGAATCCCAAAACATTGATTTTAATACCTTTTGGATCTGTTTGGAACTCAGTCAACTTCTTCTTACTAAAGATATCCCACAGGACGATAGTTGACACTGGGCGAAATAAGCTTTCAGTTCCAATGGTAGCCAGAGTCTTGCCATCCGGGCTGAAAGCTAGATTATAAATTTGCCTTTGATTGCTTTCTAAGCGGTTGAATTCTTGCCCTGCATAAATTGTGGTGGACAACTTGCCCATTACTTGATTCCTTAACCCAGCCTCTGGCCAAAGTGCTTGCCAGAATGACTGTCTGAGTGCTTTGGCAGCTCTTAAACTTTCTATCCTTGCATCCAGTGTCTGATTAGAAGCCAAGCGGGCTTCAGTAGATTGTAGAAAAGCCTGAATTTGCTGAATTTCTGCTTCGCGCCACTTAAATCCAGCAAAAATGGCAAATCCACCCAAGACCCAAGCAGCGCTTGCAGCCGCCATAAGCTGACGCTTTCTGCGCTGTTCCTCTTGTTTGCGAATGCGATCGCGCAACTGGACACAAGCCAAAACATACTCCGCCTCTTCTTGATTAAGATGCACAAATTTGGGGTGCTTCCACAACACCTCTGCATCTTCTAATCGTCCCCCCTGATGGATAAGATAAATGTCTTTGTCTGGTTGCTCTTGGTGCTGCTGCCACTCCTCTGCAGCCTGATTAATAGTTTCTCGCAGTTGCAAATCATTGCGGTTCTGATTCAACCAATTTTGCAACGCCGGCCAGTAGCGGATTAAAGCTTCATGAGCCACTTCCACCTCTTCCTTTCCCGTAGCTTCGTTGCGACTGGTAACTACCAGCCGCACCCCTTCCCCAGCCAACTGCTGCACCAACTTCCTTGTCACTGCTAGATCATCGCCTGTTGGCACCAAATCCTCTAACTCCACTCGTCGGCGCGTGTCCCGTCGCTTCTGGCCTGGTACGGCACTTGCATCCAAGCGGGTTAAGCGCAAGAAGATATTCTGGACTTGTTCTTGCTCAGCAACTGACAAGCTATTGTAGAAATCATCGGCAGTCTTAGCGATCGCCTTTTGGACTCTACCGATCGCTTGATACTCCTCATCGCACAACCACCGTCCCCGCCGTCGCTTCCACAGTTCCTGCAACGCATATTGCAGCAGCGGCATTGCCCCAGGCTCCCCTTGCACGTCATTGAGAATCGAGTGGCTCAAGCCAGATTCAAAGCGCAGTCCTGCACTATCTGCCTGCATCTTCATGGCTGTAATCAGTTCCGCAGGTTCCATCGGCCCAACCAATTTTTGTCGAGTTTCAATCCGCTTTCTCAGTTCGGGGTAGAAGGTACACTCTCCCAAAAAATCTGCCCGCATCGTGATTACAACTTTCCGTTGTTCGGCAACATTTAATAACTTTTTAATGAAGGCTTGCCGATTGTCTTTATCGTCACAGAGGGTAAAAAGTTCCTCAAATTGGTCTACTACTAATATTGAATGTTGCGCTAATAGCTTCGATAATCTTTCTAATCGTCTTTCTAACTGCTTCAGAGGCTCTTTTCCAGGCGTCATGTAAGCCCACTGGAGGCTGATCTCCTCCTCTTTAAGCTTAGGAATCAGTCCTGCTAGCACTACCGATGACTTACCACTACCCGAAGTGCCAATTACGGCTAAGAAATTGTCCTTCGCCAGTTCCTTTTGTAAGTCTTTAATCAGCTCATCGCGCCCAAAAAAGAACTTGTGGTATTTTTTATCCGCGAAGGAAGACAGACCTGGGAACGGGCACTCAGCCTTGTATTCTGGTGGTTGCTTACCCAAGGCTGCCAGAGCATCGAAACTCAGGTCGAGCAGTTGCTCGCAGAGGTTGTTGAGTTCTACTATTGCCTGCTGGCGCTGTTCACGCGCTGTGCGTGACTCTGCTCCCCGCGTATCTTTCAGCGTCTTTACCTG
>NZ_JAUBTS010000133.1:0-4635 GCF_036705105.1 Microcoleus sp. B9-D4 | reverse complement strand
TTGATAGGCGTTAAGTGGAAGTCCTGAGAGGGATGAAGCTGAGGCGTACTAATAGACCGAGGGCTTGACCTCTATTTTTCGATGGTAATGATGATGACTTATTTCTATGCAGTCTTCAGGGTTCTACCCTCACAGTTTTTCTAGGTGTCTATGACGCAGTGGCACCACTCCGATTCCATCCCGAACTCGGTTGTTAAACGCTGCGGTGGCGAAGATATTTGGCGGGTCACTGCCTGAGAAAATAGCTCGATGCCTGGGATTCTATTTACAATCAGCAAAGCCTCTTTCTGCCATACAGATAGGGGCTTTGTTGTTTTTGATGATTAAGTTGCTCTACCTGTTAAACTAATTCCGATCGCCCTCAACACGATTCGATTCAATGTGGGATAACATTGCCGCACGCATTAGCGAAGTAACCGGAGACTCATTTTTCATCGACAATCGCCGTTCTGTCAGCGGTGGCTGCATAAATCAAGGCTATGCTATCAGCAGCAGTTCCCGCACGTACTTCGCCAAAATCAATCAAGTTTCCCAAGTCGCGATGTTTGAAGCTGAGGCTTTGGGTTTGCAGCAAATGCGGGTAACCCAGACGATTCGAGTACCTGAGCCGATTTGCTGGGGAACTGAGGGTAATTCAGCTTACATTGTACTGGAATGGCTGGATTTGGGAGGGCGCGGGGGCGATCGAGCTTGGGAAGAAATGGGGCGCAAACTAGCGGCAATGCACAAATATACTCCCCCCAGCCCCCCTTTCCTAAGGGGTAGAGAAGAGGTTAATTCAGGCTTGTTGAGAACAGCTTTTGGTTGGGATATGAATAATACGATCGGCTCAACTGTGCAAATTAATAACTGGACGGCAAATTGGGCAGAATTTTGGGCAGAACATCGAATTGGTTATCAGTTAAAATTGGCTAGGCGTCGGGGCGGTAATTTTCCGCAAGAGGAACGTTTATTAAAGGTAATTCCTGAATTGTTAGCAGGTTATGAACCTCAACCTTCGCTAGTACACGGGGATTTGTGGGGGGGAAACGCAGGGGTGACATCTGCGGGGGAACCGGTGATTTTTGACCCGGCGACGTATTTGGGAGATAGAGAAGTTGATATTGCGATGACGGAATTATTTGGCGGGTTTCCGGCGCAGTTTTATCGGGGATACAATCAGGTGTGGCCGTTAGATTCAGGGTATGAAAAGCGCAAAACTTTTTACAACCTATATCACATTTTGAATCATTTTAATTTATTTGGCGGGAGTTATGAGTCCCAGGCGAATCAGATGATTAATCGAATTTTGGGTTAAAATTTAACTCAGAGCAACTCTGGACACGGCAATGCCGTTTCCCTACCTCAAAATAATCACGCTCCCAATCGAATAATGTAACCATCGCCCAATTGATTGTAGGGACACGGCATTGCCGTGTCCAGATTTCTGATTGGTTGTTGAGACTTTATTTTTGCTTGGCAGTTGCTTTTTTCTTAGCTTCTTTTTCCGCTTTTTTAGCTGCTTTTTCAGCTTCAAGTTTGGCGATCTTTGCTAGCTCTTTTTCTTCGGCTATTTTATCCAGATAGTAGTGGTAATCTCCCAAATAAGGGCGAAACTCTCCATCCCGAATTTCCACTATTTTGTTGGCGACTTGGGAGATGAAATAGCGATCGTGCGAAACGATAATTACCGTACCGTCATAATTCTGAATGGCTTCTTCCATCATCTCTTTCGCCGGAATGTCGAGGTGATTTGTCGGCTCGTCCAAAATCAGCAAATTCACGGGAGTCAACAGCATTTTTGCCAAAGCTAGGCGGGCTTTTTCGCCGCCGCTTAAAGCGCCAACCTGTTTGAATACTGTTTCGCCCGTAAATAAGAAACGGCCCAACAAAGTCCGAACTTCTTCATTTTTCCAGTCGGGTACTTCGTCGTGAATGGTTTGCATCACGGTTTTATTCAAATCTAAGGCTTCTGCCTGATTCTGTTCAAAGTAACCGGGAATGACGTTGTGGCCTCCCAATTTGACCGTACCTTCTGTCGGCTTTTCCAAGCCCATAATCATCCGCAGCAGGGTTGATTTGCCCGCGCCGTTGGGACCGAGAAAGGCTATACGATCGCCCCTTTCAATTAACAAGTCGGCTCCCAAGAATAGGATTTTTTCGCCGTAGGTGTGCACCAAATCTTCAATTATTGCTACTTCGCGGCCGCTGCGGGGTGCGGGGGGAAAGCGGAAATGCAAAGTTTTTAATCCGCCGGTGGGGGCTTCGATGCGTTCGATTTTGTCTAACTGTTTCTCGCGGCTTTTGGCTTGGGTGCTGCGAGTGGCGCTGGCGCGGAATTTTTCTACGAATGCTTGCTGTTTTTCGAGTTCTTTTTGCTGGCTTTCGTAGGCGCTGAGTTGGGCTTCTCTGGCTTCTGCTTTTTGCAGCAGGTAGGAGGAGTAGTTGCCGAGGTAGGTGGTGGAAACGCCGCGTTCGGTTTCGACGATTTGGGTGCAAAGCCGATCGAGAAATTCCCGGTCATGGGATACGATTACCATGGGGGTTATCAGCCCTTTCAGGTACACTTCCAGCCATTCGATGGTTTCTAAGTCTAGGTGGTTGGTAGGTTCGTCTAGCAGCAGGATGTCGGGTTTTTGCAGGAGAATTTTGCCTAAACTCATCCGCATTTGCCAGCCGCCGCTGAAGGCGCTGACTAATCGATCGCCGTCTTCGGGTTCAAATCCGATTTCTGGCAGAATTTTCTCGATTTGGGCTTCTAAACCGTAGCCGTTTAAGCCTTCAAATTGTCGTTGCAGCCGATCCATTTTGTGGATCAGTTCGTCGAGATTTTCTGGGGTGGAGACTTCCAAGTCTCGATGGACTTGCATCAGCGATTCGTGGACATCGTTGGCTTCGCTGAAGGCGCGCCAAAATTCTTCTCTGACGGTGCGAGTCGGATCTACTTCAAATTCTTGGGAGAGGTAGGCGATGTGGAGGCTGGCGGGGCGAATGACTTCCCCTGCGGTGGGTTCGATTTCGCCGGCGATGATTTTGAGTTGGGTGGATTTGCCGGCACCGTTAACGCCTACTAAGCCGATGCGATCGCCTGGCTTGACTTCCCAGGTGACATCTTTGAGTACGACGCCTGTGGGGTAAATTTTACTGATGTGTTCGAGTCGCAGCATTGTTGTGGGGACTGGGGAAGGGCTGGTTTAGCGGCGGATGGGATGCCGGCGCTGAGGTCGAGTTAATCTTAACAAATTTTAATTATATTTAGGGTATTGCCAGATTTTGATTTGGTAGGAGTTACGCGAAGAAACGGGGTTTCTCTGAAAAATCGCAGATTCTGGGCTAGAGATATAGGAAGAAACCCGGTTTCTGGCCTCGATGTGGGTTCAGGACTATTTGGGTGGGGCGATCCTCTTCGAGGGCAACGCTTACGGGCGATCGTGTTGTTTCAGATTGAATTTCTCGCATAATGGTTGAGACTTCTGCACATTATAATAGTCAGTGTTAACCTCGATAGCAAAAGAGAGCGATCGTGCCAGCAAGAGACATTTATCATCAAGTTGTCAAACAGGCTCTGATTAAGGCTGGCTGGACAATTACCCACGATCCGTATCCCTTGGCTTGGGCGAAGAGAAACCTATCGATCGATCTTGGTGCCGAACAGCTATTAGCTGCTGAGAACAACGATCGCAAGATAGCCGTTGAAGTTAAAAGTTTTATCAGAGAGTCTAGAATTGCAGATTTAGAGCAAGCTTTGGGTCAATATACTCTTTACTATGACATCTTAAAACGGACGGAATCAGAAAGACAACTGTATCTTGCGATTCCACTAAATGCTTTTACAGAGCTTTTTGAAGGAGAAAGTTTTGGTCAGATATTGCTAGATAATAACCGCCTAAATTTGGTTGTTTTCAACCCAAAAATAGAGGAAATAGTACAATGGATAGCTTAAATAATTATCGCAAACTTGTTAAGCAGCTCCTTACTGAATACGCTGAGATTCCCGTTTGTGACATTGGGATCCAAAATGAAATAATTTTTGATTTGGAAAATGACCGTTATATGTTAATAAATATAGGTTGGTTTAATGAGCAGCGCATTCACCATTGCGTGATTCATATTGATATTATTGACGGTCAGGTGTGGATTCAAGCAAATAATACCGATCGCCTGATTGCTGAGGAGTTAGTTGCAGCAGGAATTCCGGCTAAATCAATTGTTTTGGGGCTTCAACCGCCTGATGTTAGACCTCATACTGCTTATGGAGTTCCTCGTAGTGAGCAGCAGCGAGAATGTTTGAAAGTATGATGGAGTGGAAGGGATTTGAATTGGAGGGCGAGAATTTATGAGTCGATACAGTAAGGTAAAATGAAGATAATCGCTTAAAGGTTACAACTATGACTTCGGTATCAAGCGGAAAATCATCAACCATTATTCGCACCGAGCGCGGACTCACGATCGCAGGTACGCGGATTACACTTTATCAACTCATGGATTACATCTGCGCTGGCTATCCACCCAAGCTAATCCACAATCAGTTTTACATAACCGACGAACAATTCAACGCAGCAATGTCCTATATTGAAACCTGGGGGGGTGACAAAGAGGCCTAGGAGATAGACCGAATCAGGGTTGCAGCCCGCATACCTTGTTGGTAAAAGCGGC
>NZ_JAUBTS010000132.1:0-5461 GCF_036705105.1 Microcoleus sp. B9-D4 | reverse complement strand
GGAGATTGAGGATAGGTTTGGACACTAACCTAGAGAAGTCACCTCCTCACTCACAACATGCGACATCGTGTCGCGCTCACGAAGTCATCAGCGTAACGGATTAGGCTAAGGGCATAACGGTTATCCCGTTTGTATCCTTTTAGTGTTTCCGCGTACTGTTTTATTCTTTCTTCCATCCCATGTAGGGCAATGTTCGCAAGTAAGGGAGAAATTACCCCGCCTTGTGGAGTACCATCATTAGTAGGAAATAACTCATGTCCTACACAGTAACCTGCTTTGAGCCATACCTTCAATTGGCGGCTCATTGTGGGGTATGTGTGTATTTTGGAGAGTAACGTTCTATGGTCTATACGGTCAAAGCATTTGGCAATATCAGCATCTAGCACATATTTGGCTTTTTTACTAATACTGTCGAATATTGCTCCAATCGCATCGTGACAGGAACGCCCTGGTCGAAAACCGTATGAGTTTGGCTCGAATTTTGCCTCCCACTCAGGTTCTAGCGCTAGTTTAACTAACGCTTGCAGTGCGCGGTCGTTGATTGTGGGTATTCCTAATGGTCTTGTTTCCGTTGTTCCGGGTTTGGGAATATTAACCCTACGAGTGGGTTTTGCCTTGCCTTCCAACTTTAGCTTACCAACAAGGTTAATACGTTGCTTTGGGGTCAGCGATTTAACGCCATCCACACCAGCCGTATTTTTTCCTTTGTTATCTTGTGTTACCCTTCGTACCGCAATACATTTTGCAGACCAAGACCTAATCAGGGTCTTCTGAAGTTTGCGAACTGCTTTAACATCACCACGTTCACTCGCTTGGAATATTCGCTTTTGCAACTTAAAAGTCACCCTTTCTAGCTGGCGCCAGTTGATGTCTTTCCACTCCACCGTCTGATTGTTCAGCGTTTTAGATTTATTCATTGCTAGTTGTTTTATTCCTTTGGAATTACCGTGTATCTGTCAGCATATCTCTACCATTACAGTAGAGCCTTTCGCTTCTGATACAATCCCTCCCTTAATTACCGTTCGTTAGCTACTTACTGGTTATCGACCTTACCAGAGATAATCAAGGGTTACTTCGTTCCGAATACACATTGTTAGAGTCTTTAGCTGTGATGCTTTCCACCGGTTTTAATGGGCGGTGCTTATAAGTCGGAGTGTCAAACGCTTATGCCCTATCCTTGCCTTTTGGCTTGGTGTTAATCAGTCTTTACCGTATTTTTCAGCGGGTTTATCCTTGATTTAGCCATTACACCATTTACAATTACGATGGTTCAGACACATCTTTGCTTTCGCTACGCATGGACTCTTGCTCGACAATTACCAAATTTGGCTTTCAGTATTTTTATCTTTTATCCCCGCTTTAGCCTATTGGTTGCTACCCAATAAACTAGGGGATATGCTTTCACTCCTGCACTTGGAGGATAGGACTTGGGCAATACCCTCACCTATATGTGTAGTCAGTTATCACCAGTTTCATCAACTGGGTTAACCATCCCATAAGGGGTTTTTTAATCCCTATTTTAGGTTAAACGAATCGCACGACACCAGTTGTAGTGACTCCGCAACATATCTACCCAATTGGACATTTTTAAGTCTTGCGTTTGATTTTGGCGCAACTTGTACACATAGTTGGTTAACAAGTCTGAATATCCTTTTTTTAGCTATTCTTAAGGTACAAGGGAATTACTTGTTTAACTACATTTGTTACATATCTTTATTAGAAGATCTCAAGGGTTTATACTTTTGCCCACAAAAAGCCGTCCTAGAAGGACGGGGTTTTAAACCCATTTTTTTTGATAAATATCTAAAGCTGTCCAAACAACTAAAAGCAAGCTGAACTTTGGCAAATTCGATTCAAATGATCGCCCGCGAGAACTCACACAATATAATAGAAGATAGATTTTTAGTATAGACGAGATTCCTACCTTGACTACTCCGATTCCTCAAAACTTTGTGCAAACGATCGCCAAACAGCGCGGTGTCACAGATGCCGAGTTAGAAACTGTGTTTATGGCTCTCGACGGTCAATCTACAGCGACGATCGCCACCAAGCTTGGCATTAGCGATATCGCCGTTCGCAAAAGACTCGGCGAAGTTTACAAAAAGTTTCAGATCGGGGGGAACGGCCCTGGAAAGCTTTCGGAATTGAGGCATCAGTTGCTGTTTTCATACCACATCGATCAGGGAAGGAGCGATTTTAGTGGAGGTAAAGGCTCTCTATTGAAGATGGCCATCGGACACCGAGAGGAAGATTGGGGCCAAGCACCGGATGTTTCGGTTTTTTACGGACGGACTGAAGAATTAACTACTTTAAAGCAGTGGATTGTATCAGATAATTGTCGCCTGGTAGCGCTGCTGGGTTTGGCTGGTAGCGGCAAAACAACTCTGTCGGTGCAGTTGGCAAAACAGGTACAGAATGAGTTTGATTTTGTGATTTGGCGATCGCTGCGATCGACACCAGCACCATCCGACTTCCTAGGAAGCTTAATTCAACTTTTTTCTAATCAACAAAAACCCGATGTGCCGTTAGCGGATCCCGCCCCTACGGGGGCTACGCCAACGAAGAGGATCGACCTCAACAGCAAAATTTCGCGATTGGTAGAGTATCTGCGGAAACACCGCTGTCTGGTAATTTTAGATGATTTTGAAGCGGTTCTCAGACCCGAAGAATTAGCGGGACACTATCGCGAGGGCTACGAAGGATATCGAGATTTAATCGTGCGACTGTGTGAGGTCAATCACAATAGCTGTTTACTGCTAGTTAGTTCGGAAGAGCCTACGGAACTGGCTTTGCTGACGGGAGAAAAAGTGCGGTCTTTAAAACCTGCTATTTCCGAGGAAATAGCGCGGGAAATTTTCCACGAAAAAGGTTTGTCGCCTCAAGATCGAGAGTTGGAAATCTTGTTATCTCGGTACGGAGGCAATCTGTTAGCATTAAAGATTGTAGCGACAACAATTAAGGAGTTTTTTGAGGGGAATGTTTTAAAGCTTTTGGAAGCTACGGCTTTATTTATTGAAGAACATATCAGCAATTTGCTCGCGCAGCAGTTCGATCGAATGTCGAGTTCTGAACAAGAGATTGCCTACTGGATTGCTATTGCTCAAATCCCGATTTCCCTGGCGACTTTGCGAGAGCAGATGTTGGTCAATTCATCGCTTTCAGATTTGCTGAAAAATCTCGATTCTCTGGGTCGTCGCTCACTGATTGACAAAATTAGTGAGGGCGGGGAAACTGTTTTTATGCTTCAGCCTTTGATCGTGCAATATGTGACCGACAGATTAGTCGATCAGATTAGAGCGGAGGTTTTGGAGACGGTTAAGACCCAAGGAATAGAAAGAATGAGGCTGTTGAAAACTCACAAATTGAGCATCAACATTGCTAAACGGAAAGGGGATAAAGGCGAACCAAGTAGCTCTATTTTAGCATTAGTAAAAAATCGGTTGCAAGTGTTGTTTTTGAAGACGACAGGCTTTGAAGAACCGCTAAAGATATTGAAGAAAGTTGCCTCTGATCTCGATGATAAATCGATTCTTGAGGTGGGATATGCTAGGGAGAATCTGGCGCAGATTATTTCAGAAATTCAGCGCTAAGAAAAAAGCGATCGCCCTTTGACAAAAGCGATCGCCCAATTTTCAACAAAAACAGAATTCGGTAAAATTATTTGACAATGCCAAAAACCGATGCAGATTCAGACCCTGTAATTTTGTCCAAAGCAGGCGATTTCTGAGCTTGGGCAATTTTGGGAACCAAAAGTTGATTCGCATAAATCCGAGGATTTTGTTGAGCAATTTGGATGTAAGATTGGCGGACTTCTGCGTTGACTGCGACAGTCTTGGCATCGTATACTTGCATCGCCATGTTGGGATAAAAACCAATGCCGACAATCGGTATCAAAAAGCAAAATGCGATCGCCACTTCCCGAGGTTTAGCATCAATAAACGCTGCATCACCCGGCAAAACGCAACTATTACCAAAACAAACCGCTTCATCCAGATTGTTTCTCTGATTCTGCAAATTTAGATCCTCAAGGTCGCAAGCCGCTAGTCTCCCACAGTTGTAAAATAACTGTCGCAGCATCGAGAGCAAATAAATCGGCGTCAAAATCAGTCCCACTGCCGCCAGGAACACTGTGACCGCGCGGAAAGAAGCGCTGTACATATCGCTAGTTGCGACGCCCACAAACACGGACAATTCGCTAGCAAAACCGCTCATTCCGGGGAGTGCCAAAGATGCCATAGCGCCTGCGGTAAACAAAGCAAACACTTTCGGCATGACTTTCCCAATCTCGCCCATCTCGTCCATGATCATTGTATGGGTGCGATCGTAAGTAACGCCAGCCAGGAAAAACAATACTGAGGCGATTAAACCGTGGGAAATCATTTGCAACAGCGCCCCGTTGATTCCCAAATCCGTGAAGGAAGCAATACCCAACAATACAAATCCCATGTGAGAAATCGACGAATTCGCTAAGCGGCGCTTCATGTTCGATTGACCGAAGGAATTCAGCGCGCCGTAGATAATGTTGACCACGCCGAGCACCGCCATAATCGGTGCAAAGTAAACGTGTGCTTGGGGAAGAAGTTCCAAATTCAGGCGAATCAGTCCGTATCCGCCCATTTTCAGCAATACACCGGCCAGAATCATCGACACGGGAGAAGATGCTTCGCCGTGGGCATCAGGTAGCCAAGTGTGGAAGGGGAAAATCGCTAGTTTCACACCGAAGGCAATCAGCAATCCCGCATAAAGCAGTAATTCTAAACCCAGTGGATAGTCCTTCAAGCCTAGTTCTACCATGTCGAAGGTGGGGGTGCCTCCGCCGTAGAATGCCATTGCCAAGGCAGCTATCAAAATAAAGATGGAAGCGCCTGCGGTGTAAATCAAGAATTTGGTAGCTGCATAGCGACGGTTTTGTCCGCCCCAAATCGAGATTAACAGGTACACCGGAATTAGTTCTAGTTCCCAGACAATGAACAGCAGCATGATGTCTTGGGCGACGAAAACTCCTATTTGTGCGGAGTACATCACCAGCATCAGGAAGTAGAAGAGTCGTGGCTTGCGATCGACTTCCCAGGCTGCAAAGATTGATAGTGTCGTCACCAATCCCGCCAACAGTACCAACGGAACAGACAGTCCGTCAACGGAAACAGACCAGTTGAGGCCTAAAGAAGGTATCCAGGGATATTGCTCGACGATTTGGAAAGTAGAGATGCTTGGATCGTAATGAGTCCAAAACACCCAGCACATTAATACAAAATCTGCAATACCTACGCCTAGGGCATACCAGCGCACGGTTTTGCCGTCTGTATCGGGCAGAAAAGGGATGGCGAGGGAAGCTACCAGGGGTAGGATGACAATTGCGGTCAGCCAAGGAAATTGATCCGCTATCATAAAAAATACTCGGTAAGTGGGAAACTCAGTGGCTTCAGCCCTGAGAGGAAAACGACACGGCGATTTCAATCGC
>NZ_JAUBTS010000131.1:2500-5566 GCF_036705105.1 Microcoleus sp. B9-D4 | reverse complement strand
TGGGCTGTAAGAGCCTGACGATGACCTACTTTCACACGGGAACCCGCACTATCATCGGCGCAAAGTCGTTTCACTGTCCTGTTCGGGATGGGAAGGAGTGGTACCAACTTGCTATGGTCATCAGGCATAACTGGGTGCTGGGCTGTTCAAGGAACAGCCTAGCGAATTCATAGAGTTTGGAATCAGATTTTTGTGTCTTTTGACTGCGTCAACTTGGCATAACAATCTTTGAGCTTTTCACGCATCCCTTACGGTTTGCATATTGGCTATCAAAGTTATAGGGTCAAGCCGCACGAGCAATTAGTATCAGTTAGCTTAACGCATTACTGCGCTTCCACACCTGACCTATCAACGTCCTGGTCTTGAACGACTCTTTAGGGGGCTCAAGGCCCCGGCAGATCTCATCTTGAAACGAGTTTCCCGCTTAGATGCTTTCAGCGGTTATCTCTTCCACACTTAGCTACTCGGCAATGCCACTGGCGTGACAACCGATACACCAGAGGTGTGTCCACTCCGGTCCTCTCGTACTAGGAGCAGGCTTCCTCAAATCTGCAGCGCCCACGGAAGATAGGGACCAAACTGTCTCACGACGTTTTAAACCCAGCTCACGTACCTCTTTAAATGGCGAACAGCCATACCCTTGGGACCGGCTACAGCCCCAGGATGAGATGAGCCGACATCGAGGTGCCAAACACCGCCGTCGATATGAACTCTTGGGCGGTATCAGCCTGTTATCCCCAGAGTACCTTTTATCCGTTGAGCGATGGCCCTTCCATACAGAACCACCGGATCACTATGTCCTGCTTTCGCATCTGCTCGACTTGTCAGTCTCGCAGTTAAGCACGCTTATGCCATTGCACTATCGTCACGATGTCCGACCGTAACTAGCGTACCTTCGAACTCCTCCGTTACGCTTTGGGAGGAGACCGCCCCAGTCAAACTGCCTACCATGCACTGTCCCCGATCCAGATAATGGACCTAGGTTAGAACCTCAAACACACCAGGGTGGTATTTCAACGTTGGCTCCATGACATCTAGCGACATCACTTCAAAGCCTCCCACCTATCCTACACAGATCTGTTCAAAGTCCAATACAAAGCTACAGTAAAGGTTCATGGGGTCTTTCCGTCTTTCCGCGGGGAGATTGCATCATCACAAACATTTCAACTTCGCTGAGTCTCAGGAGGAGACAGTGTGGCCATCGTTACGCCATTCGTGCAGGTCGGAACTTACCCGACAAGGAATTTCGCTACCTTAGGACCGTTATAGTTACGGCCGCCGTTTACTGGGACTTCAATCAAGAGCTTGCACCCCATCATTTAATCTTCCAGCACCGGGCAGGCGTCACACCCTATACGTCCACTTTCGTGTTTGCAGAGTGCTGTGTTTTTATTAAACAGTCGCAGCCACCGATTTTTTGCAACCCCGTTGGGCTCGCCTTGTACAGGTTCACCTACTTGGGGCATACCTTCTCCCGAAGTTACGGTATCAATTTGCCGAGTTCCTTCTCCTGAGTTCTCTCAAGCGCCTTAGAATACTCATCTCGCGCACCAGTGTCGGTTTGCGGTACGGTCGTCAATAGCTGAAGCTTAGTGGCTTTTCCTGGAAGCAGGGTATCACTCACTTCGTCTGCAAGCAGACTCGTTATCACCCCTCATCTAAGCCCGGCGGATTTGCCTACCAGGCACGACTACAGGCTTGAACCAACATATCCAACAGTTGGCTGAGCTAACCTTCTCCGTCCCCACATCGCACTATTGATCGGTACAGGAATATTGACCTGTTTCCCATCAGCTACGCATCTCTGCCTCGCCTTAGGGGCCGACTCACTCTACGCCGATGAACGTTGCGTAGAAAACCTTGCGCTTACGGCGAGGGGGCTTTTCACCCCCTTTAACGCTACTCATGTCAGCATTCGCACTTCTGATACCTCCAGCATCCGTTACCAGACACCTTCACAGGCCTACAGAACGCTCTCCTACCACGTGCAATAAATTGCACATCCGCAGCTTCGGTAACTGGCTTAGCCCCGTTACATCTTCCGCGCAGGACGACTCGATCAGTGAGCTATTACGCTTTCTTTAAATGATGGCTGCTTCTAAGCCAACATCCTGACTGTTTTAGCCTTCCCACTTCGTTTCCCACTTAGCCAATTTTAGGGACCTTAGCTGGCGGTCTGGGTTGTTTCCCTCTTGAGTCCGGACGTTAGCACCCGGTGCTCTGTCTCCCAAGCTGTACTCGTCGGTATTCGGAGTTTGCATAGGTTTGGTAAGTCGCCATGACCCCCTAGCCTAAACAGTGCTCTACCCCCGACGGTAATACTTGAGGCACTACCTAAATAGTTTTCGGAGAGAACCAGCTATTTCCAAGTTTGTTTAGCCTTTCACCCCTATCCACAGCTCATCCGCTAGTTTTGCAACACTAGTCGGTTCGGACCTCCAGTACCTGTTACGGCACCTTCATCCTGGCCATGGATAGATCACTTGGTTTCGGGTCTACACCCAGCGACTGATTCGCCCTATTCGGACTCGATTTCTCTACGGCTTCCCTATTCGGTTAACCTTGCCACTGAATGTAAGTCGCTGACCCATTATACAAAAGGTACGCAGTCACCCTTGCGGGCTCCTACTTTTTGTAAGCATGCGGTTTCAGGATCTATTTCACTCCCCTCCCGGGGTTCTTTTCGCCTTTCCCTCACGGTACTGGTTCACTATCGGTCGATTACGAGTATTTAGCCTTGGAGGATGGTCCCCCCATATTCAGACAGGATTTCTCGTGTCCCGCCCTACTTTTCTCTAGCTTAGTACCACACGTCTGTTTTCGCATACAGGGCTATCACCTGCTATGGCCGGACTTTCCATTCCGTTTTGCTAACAGTCGTGCTATCACTAGAAGGCTCTTCCGATTTCGCTCGCCACTACTTTCGGAATCTCGGTTGATGTCTTTTCCTCGAGCTACTGAGATGTTTCAGTTCACCCGGTTCGCCTCGCATACCTATGTATTCAGTATGCGATACCTCTTGCGAGGTGGGTTTCCCCATTCAGAAATCTCCGGATCAAAGCTTAT
>NZ_JAUBTS010000130.1:0-5616 GCF_036705105.1 Microcoleus sp. B9-D4 | reverse complement strand
ATTGGTAACAAAAAAGCCCTATCATTACTGATAGGGCTTTTCAAAAGAAAGGCGGCGACATACTCTCCCACATAACTGCAGTACCATCTGCGCAGTCGGGCTTAACTTCTCTGTTCGGAATGGGAAGAGGTGAGCCCCGACGCAATAACCACCTTAAGAGGTTAAATTGCTTTGAGCAATTTTTACAATTCGTAATTCATAATTTTAAATTCGTAATTGCAATAATATCTTAACATACTGAGATAAATTAATTTAAAGAAAGTTTCTTCCTCCGCCGAAGCGGAGGAATTTATACATAAGCTAACGGGTTATTAGTACTACTCGACTATGACATTACTGCCTTTACATCTATAGCCTATCAACGTGGTCATCTTCCACGACCCTTAAAAGAAATCTCATCTTGTGGTGGGTTTCGCGCTTATATGCTTTCAGCGCTTATCCCTTCCCGACGTAGCTACTCTGCAGTGCTCCTGGCGGAACAACAGATACACCAGCGGTCAGTCCAATTCGGTCCTCTCGTACTAGAATCAGATCCACTCAAATTTCTAACGCCCACAGTAGATAGAGACCGAACTGTCTCACGACGTTCTGAACCCAGCTCGCGTGCCACTTTAATGGGCGAACAGCCCAACCCTTGGGACCTTCTCCAGCCCCAGGATGTGACGAGCCGACATCGAGGTGCCAAACCCCCCCGTCGATATGAGCTCTTGGGGGAGATCAGCCTGTTATCCCCGGCGTACCTTTTATCCTTTGAGCGATGGCCCTTCCATGCGGAACCACCGGATCACTATGCTCTACTTTCGTACCTGATCGACCTGTATGTCTCTCAGTCAAGCTCCCTTATGCCATTGCACTCTACGCACGGTTACCAAGCGTGCTGAGGGAACCTTTAGAAGCCTCCGTTACTCTTTTGGAGGCGACCACCCCAGTCAAACTACCCACCAAACAATGTCCCCCGCATTACGGGGTTAGGCCTCAGACAAGCAAAGGGTGGTATTTCAACAATGACTCCACAACGCCTAGCGACGCCACTTCATAGTCTCCCACCTATCCTACACATCACGTGTCCAAGGTCAATATTAAGCTATAGTAAAGGTGCACAGGGTCTTTTCGTCCCACTGCGGGTAAGCGGCATCTTCACCGCTACTACAATTTCACCGAGCTCATGGCTGAGACAGTATCCAGATCGTTACACCATTCGTGCAGGTCGGAACTTACCCGACAAGGAATTTCGCTACCTTAGGACCGTTATAGTTACGGCCGCCGTTTACTTGGGCTTCATTTCAATGCTTCTCCGAAGATAACATCTCCACTTAACCTTCAAGCACCGGGCAGGTGTCAGGCCCTATACTTCATCTTACGATTTTGCAGAGCCCTGTGTTTTTGATAAACAGTCGCCTGGATCTTTTCACTGCGGCCAGCATTGCTGCTGGCGACCTTTCTCCCGAAGTTACAGGTCTATTTTGCCTAATTCCTTAGCCATGAATCTCTCGAGCACCTTAGGATTCTCTCCTCAACTACCTGTGTCGGTTTACGGTACGGGTACTTATAATCTAAGTTTAGAAGATTTTCTTGGCAGCCTTTAGGTACACTATCTCGTTGTCCGAAGACTCTGAGTACTATCGCATTTCACCAGTCCCAGCGGATTTGCCTACCGGGCCTATAGCTAAGTGCTTTAACGAACTATTCCGTCAGTTCGCGGTACTTTCACCACTGCGTCTCTCCATCACAATTATAAGTAGTACGGGAATATTAACCCGTTGGCCATCGACTGTCCCTTTCGGGTTCGCCTTAGGACCCGACTAACCCGCAGCTGATTAGCATAGCTGCGGAAACCTTAGTTTTTCGGTGTGCGGGTTTCTCGCCCGCATTATCGTTACTTATGCCTACATTTTCTTTTCTAAACAGTCCAGCATGACTCACATCACACCTTCGACCCAGTTTAGAATGCTCCCCTACCACTTGTATTACTACAAATCCATAGCTTCGGTAGTATGCTTATGCCCGATTATTATCCATGCTCGTCCGCTCGACTAGTGAGCTGTTACGCACTCTTTAAATGAATGGCTGCTTCCAAGCCAACATCCTAGCTGTCTGGGCAGACAAACCTCGTTTTTTCAACTTAGCATACATTTGGGGACCTTAGCTGATGGTCTGGGTTCTTTCCCTCTCGGACATGGACCTTAGCACCCATGCCCTCACTGCTGGTAAACATTATATAGCATTCGGAGTTTGTCAGGAATTGGTAGGCGGTGAAGCCCCCGCATCCAATCAGTAGCTCTACCTCTATATAACTTATACCCAGCGCTGCACCTAAATGCATTTCGGGGAGTACGAGCTATTTCCGAGTTTGATTGGCCTTTCACCCCTACCCACAGGTCATCCGAAGACTTTTCAACGTCAACCGGTTCGGACCTCCACTATGTGTTACCACAGCTTCATCCTGCCCATGGGTAGATCACACGGTTTCGCGTCTACCATTACTGACTAAAGCGCCCTATTCAGACTCGCTTTCGCTACGGATCCACACCTGAAGTGCTTATCCTTGCCAGCAACGGTAACTCGTAGGCTCATTATGCAAAAGGCACGCCGTCACCCCACGAAAGGGCTCCGACCGCTTGTAAGCGTATGGTTTCAGGATCTATTTCACTCCGTTATTCACGGTTCTTTTCACCTTTCCCTCACGGTACTGGTTCACTATCGGTCTCTCAGGAGTATTTAGCCTTAGCGGATGGTCCCGCCAAATTCACACAGGGTTTCACGTGCCCCGCGCTACTCAGGATACCACTATCTATATCTTCTCTTACCCATACAGGACTATCACCCTCTTTGGTTAACCTTTCCAGGTTATTCCGGTTCAATCCGCATAGAATATCGTGGTCCTACAACCCCAGAATTGCCGTAACAACTCTGGTTTGGGCTAATCCGCGTTCGCTCGCCACTACTTACGGAATCACTTTTGTTTTCTTCTCCTCCGCCTACTTAGATGTTTCAGTTCAGCGGGTTTGCCCCCTATCGGGTAATGCATCTTCAATGCATTGGGTTGCCCCATTCGGATATCTACGGATCAATTCGTGTGTGCCAATCCCCGTAGCTTTTCGCAGCTTATCACGTCCTTCATCGCCTCTGAGAGCCTAGGCATCCCCCATACGCCCTTATTTTGCTTATGTGCCGCCTATTTCTATAAATAAAAATAGGACTTTCTTTAATAAAATCGTAACATGTTACGATTCTACTGTACTTTCTACTTTTTAAATGTATTTTATCTCAATATGTCAATGAACTTTTTTCCTTTCGGAATCGTGGAGAATATCGGAGTCGAACCGATGACCTCCTGCGTGCAAGGCAGGCGCTCTAGCCAGCTGAGCTAATCCCCCAATTTGAACTCAGAATTATGAATTCAGAATTACGAATTATGAATCCCAACTTCCAGAATTTCCTTCAAACAAGCTTAAAAAAGTAGTCCCGGGCAGACTCGAACTGCCGACCCCTACATTATCAGTGTAGTACTCTAACCAGCTGAGCTACGAGACTCTGTTTTCTTTGCTTATTCTTATTTTTTAAATTAACAGCGAGAGTAATATTTCCCTTTCAACTAAAACCTAACGGTTAAATCTTCTCTAGAAAGGAGGTGTTCCAGCCGCACCTTCCGGTACGGCTACCTTGTTACGACTTAGCCCTAGTTACTAGTTTTACCCTAGGCAGCTCCTTGCGGTCACCGACTTCAGGCACCCCCAGCTTCCATGGCTTGACGGGCGGTGTGTACAAGGCCCGGGAACGTATTCACCGGATCATGGCTGATATCCGATTACTAGCGATTCCAGCTTCACGGAGTCGAGTTGCAGACTCCGATCCGAACTGAGATAGGTTTTGTAGATTCGCTCCTGCTCGCGCAGTGGCTGCTCTCTGTACCTACCATTGTAGCACGTGTGTGGCCCAGGACGTAAGGGCCGTGATGATTTGACGTCATCCCCACCTTCCTCACAGTTTACACTGGCAGTCTCGTTAGAGTTCCCGACATGACTCGCTGGCAACTAACGACAGGGGTTGCGCTCGTTATAGGACTTAACCTGACACCTCACGGCACGAGCTGACGACAACCATGCAGCACCTTGTAAATTGTCCGAAGAAAAAACTGTTTCCAGTCCTGTCAATCTACATTTAAGCCCTGGTAAGGTTCCTCGCGTATCATCGAATTAAACCACATGCTCCACCGCTTGTGCGGGCCCCCGTCAATTCCTTTGAGTTTCACACTTGCGTGCGTACTCCCCAGGTGGGATACTTATCACTTTCGCTTAGCCACTCAGATTGCTCCGAACAGCTAGTATCCATCGTTTACGGCGTGGACTACCAGGGTATCTAATCCTGTTCGCTCCCCACGCTTTCGTCCATCAGCGTCAATCACTTAGTAGTAACCTGCCTTCGCAATTGGTATTCCATGTAATATCTAAGCATTTCACCGCTACACTACATATTCTAGTTACTTCCTAAGCATTCAAGTCTTACAGTATCAATGGCAGTTCCATCGTTGAGCGATGGGCTTTCACCACTGACTTATAAGACCGCCTACGGACCCTTTAAACCCAATGATTCCGGATAACGCTTGGATCCTCCGTATTACCGCGGCTGCTGGCACGGAGTTAGCCGATCCTTATTCCTACAGTACCGTCAAGCTCCCACACGTGGGAGGGTTTCTTCCTGTATAAAAGCAGTTTACAATCCATAGGACCGTCTTCCTGCACGCGGCATGGCTGGTTCAGTCTTGCGACCATTGACCAATATTCCTCACTGCTGCCTCCCGTAGGAGTCTGGTCCGTGTCTCAGTACCAGTGTGGGGGATCTCCCTCTCAGGACCCCTACCCATCATCGTCTTGGTAAGCCGTTACCTTACCAACTAACTAATGGGACGCATGCTCATCTTATACCGTTGGAACTTTAATTACATCTTGATGCCAAGTCGTAATGCTATGGGGCATTAATCCAAATTTCTCTGGGCTATTCCCCTGTATAAGGTAGATTGCATACGCGTTACGCACCCGTGCGCCGGTCTCAAACACCGAAGTGTTCTACCCCTCGACTTGCATGTGTTAGGCCTGCCGCTAGCGTTCATCCTGAGCCAGGATCAAACTCTTCATCGTATATTGTTCGTTAGATTAATCTAACATTGTTTTATTCGATTTAAGTCGCTAGGTTGTTTTCAATTTACTCGAAAAATCTTACTCTCTCTTATTTTCAAAATTACATCGCTGTAATTTTGTGCTGTCAATTCAATATGTCTATGAACGTGTCATTCTTTTTTATTCTCGCCTCTCATTCGATTAGCGGGTGCAAAAGTACAACTCTTTTTTAATCTGGCAAGCTTTTTTGAAAAAATTTTTTGATTATTTTTTCCTGACCACTTACCCAATATTTTTAAGAACTTGTACAATCCGATTCTTTCGTTTCGGGTCGGCAAAGATACTACCTTTACTTTTTAATATCCAAATCTTTTTTCAACTTTTTTTAAAGTTTTTTTGATTTGTTTAATACTCCAGTTTGTGTGTGAACTTCTGCTCTAATGCGGGTGCAAAAGTAGAAATCTTTTCCGTAACCACAAGCCTTTTGCAATCTTTTTTT
>NZ_JAUBTS010000129.1:0-5659 GCF_036705105.1 Microcoleus sp. B9-D4 | reverse complement strand
CTGGGTGCGGGGAAACTCGCACGCCCAGATCTAACTGAGAGGTGCGGGGAGTAGTATCCCCCATCGACTCAACCAAATTTGAGGTGTTAATTTTTGGGGCTACAATGTATGTGCTGCAAGGGTTTGAGGCTCAATGCCCGAAAAAATGATTCACGGAAAAACTGAAAGTATTACTGGATAAGGCTTTGGAGTGAATATGAAATTTTGGGTATTGACAAGTCGAAGGCCGAAATGGTACTTTTGTTTTAGATTCACGGAACTGAACCTTGAAAACCAAATACAGCAATGCTTCTGGAACGGGCTGCCGCAATTAACCTAACTCCCTATCAGGGATTGAAACAATCGCTTTATAATCCATCCCATCGCCCACAACCTCGCCGCAATTAACCTAACTCCCTATCAGGGATTGAAACAAAGAAAAAGTATTGCTTTGAGCAATGTAAGCAATCAGCCGCAATTAACCTAACTCCCTATCAGGGATTGAAACAAACTGCTTTCTTACTTGTGTAGCGCCTAGTGTCTGGCCGCAATTAACCTAACTCCCTATCAGGGATTGAAACGTGTCGAGGCATGGCAGTGGAGATATGAGGGATTTCCACGCCGCAATTAACCTAACTCCCTATCAGGGATTGAAACAAGGATTGCTGGTTTAAATGTTCCAGCCAATCGAGCTCATGCCGCAATTAACCTAACTCCCTATCAGGGATTGAAACCGCTGGGTAAATCATGCCCTGATGCAGCTTCAACAATGCCGCAATTAACCTAACTCCCTATCAGGGATTGAAACTGACGAGCGATCGCTTTTATCTCAACTTGAGGCTGCTTGGGCCGCAATTAACCTAACTCCCTATCAGGGATTGAAACGACTTTCCTCTGCAAGAAGCGAAACCAGTTTCGTTTTTGGCCGCAATTAACCTAACTCCCTATCAGGGATTGAAACACAATCCCGGATAGGGGCGATCGCACAGAATATCATCAAGCCGCAATTAACCTAACTCCCTATCAGGGATTGAAACAATTCATGGGCTTAATTTATAAGGTGAAAGATTTGCCGCAATTAACCTAACTCCCTATCAGGGATTGAAACGCTTACTCATTGAATAAACCTGCATCTCAAGTATGCCGCAATTAACCTAACTCCCTATCAGGGATTGAAACCGCTGCGGTACCGTTCCGGCGCCGGAGGGGGCTGAGCCGCAATTAACCTAACTCCCTATCAGGGATTGAAACAGATTTATTGGACTTGGCACGGGCGATCGGAGCTTGGCCGCCGCAATTAACCTAACTCCCTATCAGGGATTGAAACACGCATCCCAATTACCTGCAATCAGCGCAAATACTAAGGCAAGCCGCAATTAACCTAACTCCCTATCAGGGATTGAAACTGCAAGCTTTCAAGGCAAGCTCAGAATATTGAGTAGCCCGCGCCGCAATTAACCTAACTCCCTATCAGGGATTGAAACCAATCTGCCGATCGGATTCACGAACCCGAAGGAGAATCGGGCCGCAATTAACCTAACTCCCTATCAGGGATTGAAACCAGAATCCTTTAAATCCCCCTGATTTAAAGGAAATAGATAAGCCGCAATTAACCTAACTCCCTATCAGGGATTGAAACATAGTGCTTGTTGTAGGCTGTTCTTAGCCGCTTTTGAAGCCGCAATTAACCTAACTCCCTATCAGGGATTGAAACTTGCTTCAGGAAAAATTAGCAACCCATCTGCCGGAAAATTTGCCGCAATTAACCTAACTCCCTATCAGGGATTGAAACGGTAATTCCCTCGTTTCTCAGGCTTTGGGCTGCTGCGATGCCGCAATTAACCTAACTCCCTATCAGGGATTGAAACTAACAGTATATTTGAGTACCTCCAATACACCTTTACGCCGCAATTAACCTAACTCCCTATCAGGGATTGAAACTTTGCACTTCGCTGAAAGGCTATCTGTGGGGAGGGGGCACCGCCGCAATTAACCTAACTCCCTATCAGGGATTGAAACTGGAAGCTGCCTAATGGGGGCGAGAGGCCTTGGGATTATGCCGCAATTAACCTAACTCCCTATCAGGGATTGAAACCATTTACTAAATCGGCAACTTCCCCACCTACTAAGCCGCAATTAACCTAACTCCCTATCAGGGATTGAAACGACCAAGAACTTCGGGCGATGGCAATCCTAAATCAACGCCGCAATTAACCTAACTCCCTATCAGGGATTGAAACAAGCCAACTAAAGACCAAGATTTTGCTAAGGCTTTACTTGCCGCAATTAACCTAACTCCCTATCAGGGATTGAAACTCTATTGAGCAGGCTAGATGGTGTCGTGTTCGGCCGCAATTAACCTAACTCCCTATCAGGGATTGAAACACCATAACCACCCCACCAGCCGCCATAGGAACTCTGCCAAGCCGCAATTAACCTAACTCCCTATCAGGGATTGAAACTAACTGAATACTTTGCCGTTTCGAGAATCGCTTTACTAAGCCGCAATTAACCTAACTCCCTATCAGGGATTGAAACCTTTGAACAGCAACTTGACCGCTTTAGCCGCCACGCCGCAATTAACCTAACTCCCTATCAGGGATTGAAACTTAATTATATAGGCTTAATTCCCACACCCCTCAGCCGCAATTAACCTAACTCCCTATCAGGGATTGAAACACCCGTCAAATGGAGCGACGATCGGGAGATAAAACGCCGCAATTAACCTAACTCCCTATCAGGGATTGAAACTTTCGCAAAACCATACCCGCAACTAACCCACACAGCCGCAATTAACCTAACTCCCTATCAGGGATTGAAACCCATCAAAGCAATAGCTACTACAGCTTCTTCTGGCCGCAATTAACCTAACTCCCTATCAGGGATTGAAACTTTTGTCAGGTAATACTTGACTGTGTTCTTATTCAGGCCGCAATTAACCTAACTCCCTATCAGGGATTGAAACAAGAAAGAAATGAGCGCAGAAGCTAAGCGGAAAAAACGCAAGCCGCAATTAACCTAACTCCCTATCAGGGATTGAAACCTGCAAGCGTGGCTGTTCGTGCCTGTGGTTCACGTGCCGCAATTAACCTAACTCCCTATCAGGGATTGAAACTTAATTATATAGCAACTGTTCCCGCACCCCCGATTTTCACGCCGCAATTAACCTAACTCCCTATCAGGGATTGAAACTGACCACTGAAGCCGAATATTCCCAAAGTCGCTGCCGCAATTAACCTAACTCCCTATCAGGGATTGAAACTCGTGTATTCGCAAAGATGCCATTCACAAACTCAGCCGCAATTAACCTAACTCCCTATCAGGGATTGAAACCCCACGTGATTTAGTTGTGGCGCTAGATCCTGGTGTTAGGCCGCAATTAACCTAACTCCCTATCAGGGATTGAAACTCAGCGCTAACATCGGCAGCCGTGCTGAAAAAATGCCGCAATTAACCTAACTCCCTATCAGGGATTGAAACTATATCTATAGATGATGACTATACTTTTACTAGCTATGCCGCAATTAACCTAACTCCCTATCAGGGATTGAAACAGGAATAGGGGGAGAAAGAGAAAAATTTGGTAAAGATTTTTTTGGGCCGCAATTAACCTAACTCCCTATCAGGGATTGAAACTTTAAAAAGTTCAATGTAAAGCCAAAAACCACTGCTATGCCGCAATTAACCTAACTCCCTATCAGGGATTGAAACCCGATCGGCAAATTACCACCAATAGCGCTACCCACGGCCGTGCCGCAATTAACCTAACTCCCTATCAGGGATTGAAACTGTGGTAATTTGAGAACTCGGCCTGATCGTCCGCCCGCCGCAATTAACCTAACTCCCTATCAGGGATTGAAACATCAACAGCGCTCTTTGTAGGAAACGTTGCAAAGCCGCAATTAACCTAACTCCCTATCAGGGATTGAAACTTTATTGCATTTTCATCGACTTGGAGTAATTGGGGCCGCAATTAACCTAACTCCCTATCAGGGATTGAAACTTTGAGATAGATGCCGACTAGCGACGCAAAGCTAAGAACTTTCGCCGCAATTAACCTAACTCCCTATCAGGGATTGAAACGGACTTCCTGGGATTCACACGGGTTACAGAGTCACCGGCCGCAATTAACCTAACTCCCTATCAGGGATTGAAACTTGAACAATTTTGCTAGGGTGCTAGCGGCGCGAAACTCGCCGCAATTAACCTAACTCCCTATCAGGGATTGAAACGTTCCTTTCGAGCTTAAGCAACTTTCAGACCAATTAAAGCCGCAATTAACCTAACTCCCTATCAGGGATTGAAACTACGAATGATAAGAGCAAAACTCAAAGCCGGCACCAAGGCCGCAATTAACCTAACTCCCTATCAGGGATTGAAACGACCAATAATTGCTGTAATTCCCACTATGACTTGCCGCAATTAACCTAACTCCCTATCAGGGATTGAAACAATGGGAAGTCGGGAGAGGAGCTGGTTACTCCTCCTGCCGCAATTAACCTAACTCCCTATCAGGGATTGAAACTTGTATTGATGGACGTAAGCAAGGATCAGATGGGCCGCAATTAACCTAACTCCCTATCAGGGATTGAAACTGTCACCCACAGCAGCAGGTAGGCGTTTGGCTGGGCCGCAATTAACCTAACTCCCTATCAGGGATTGAAACAATCACTGCCTAGCCGATCGCACTTCACAACCAGCCGCAATTAACCTAACTCCCTATCAGGGATTGAAACGGAACGTAAAATTAATTCGTAGATCCCTGCCTCAGCCGCAATTAACCTAACTCCCTATCAGGGATTGAAACGATAGCGGAAACCTTGTCGTGCGTCATATTTTTGCCGCAATTAACCTAACTCCCTATCAGGGATTGAAACCCTTTTTCAAGATTATCTTCTTTTCAGAGTCTCAGCCGCAATTAACCTAACTCCCTATCAGGGATTGAAACATGGATAAGGTTTTTAGAACGGCGAAATACTTGGCCGCAATTAACCTAACTCCCTATCAGGGATTGAAACTATCCTCTGGGGATTCCTGCGAAGCGTTGTAAGGCCGCAATTAACCTAACTCCCTATCAGGGATTGAAACTTTGGTGAGGCTTTCTTCCAGATTAGATTGCCGACGCCGCAATTAACCTAACTCCCTATCAGGGATTGAAACTTCGGCTCACTGGAGAAGCGATGCGGTATGCGAACATCGGCCGCAATTAACCTAACTCCCTATCAGGGATTGAAACGTAATGTCGATTTCTGAAGCGATTTGGGCGAATTTAGCCGCAATTAACCTAACTCCCTATCAGGGATTGAAACCACGCACGATCTGGGAGCACTATGCTGGCTTGAGCCGCAATTAACCTAACTCCCTATCAGGGATTGAAACCTTTCTGCAAGCGGCGGCAACGGGGACAGATAGCGCCGCAATTAACCTAACTCCCTATCAGGGATTGAAACCTCAGCAACTTGGCGCTGATAAAAGCTTTGGGCTGGCCGCAATTAACCTAACTCCCTATCAGGGATTGAAACGGAATCCCGCAGATTTTGGCGAAGCTGAATATAGCCGCAATTAACCTAACTCCCTATCAGGGATTGAAACGAACGTCCGAGGCTGGGGGGGTGACAACCCACCCCAAACCCATAGCTAGTAAGGATTGAGGCAACTTGTGGTAAAAAAAGATAGGCAG
>NZ_JAUBTS010000128.1:2901-5732 GCF_036705105.1 Microcoleus sp. B9-D4 | reverse complement strand
TCTTGTTCTTCGCCGTTAAGTAAGTCATTGCCATCGCCTCCTGTCAGCAAATCGAAGCCGTCGGGGTCGCTATCGAGGGAGTTGAGGAGACCGCCAAACACAGAGTCGTCTCCGTTGTCGCCCCAAAGGGTGTCGGGGCCTTTGTCACCCCAAATCAGGTCGTTGTCGATGCCACCATAGGCGATGTCGCCAGCTTTGCCGGAGTAAACGGTGTCGGAACCTTGATTGCTAGTAATGGCATCGCCTGCATCTCCGCCGAAAATCAGGTCGCCGTCGTTGTCGGTTAAGTCGATGTTGTTGCCGTTGTCGCCGATTATGGTGTCTATACCGCGATCGCCGTACAATGTGTCGGAACTGCGATCGCCAAAAATGCGATCATCTTGTTTGCCACCAAATACGGCATCGGTTTGTTTGCCGGCGTAAACGATGTCGTTGCCCTTACCGGAGGCGATGAAGTCTCGCTGTGGTTCGCCGAAGATGATATCGCGGCCGCCTTCACCTAACACTGTGTCGTCGCCACCTTTGGAAAGAAATAGTTGGTTGGTTTCGTTTCCTGTTAAGGAATCGTTTCCGGGAGTGCCGATGCTGGTGTTTTGGATGTCGATGAGTTGGGCGGCGTTGGAGTCGAAGTTAAGTATTTGCTCTAGCTGGGGGGGGATAAATGTGATGAGAGGGGGTTGGGGCAAGGGGTCGCAACCGCAACTGGTATCGGGTTCGGGTACTGGGTTGAATATGGGGGTGGGTTCTGGCGCGGGTGTTGGTGTTGGTGTTGGTTCCGGTGTGGGTGTGGGTGTTGGTGTTGGTGTTGGTATGGGTGTTGGTTCGGGCGCAGGTGTTGGTGTTAGTTCCGGCGCGGGTGTTGGTTCTGGCGCGGGTGTTGGTTCTGGCGCGGGTGTTGGCGCCGGTGTTGGTGGTGTTGGTGTTGGCGCCGGTGTTGGTGGTGTGGGTGTTGGTGCCGATGTTGGTGGTGTTGGTGTTGGCGCCGATGTTGGTGGTGTTGGTGTTGGCGCCGGTGTTGGTGGTGTGGGTGTTGGTGCCGGTGTTGGTGGTGTGGGTGTTGGTGCCGGTGTTGGTGGTGTTGGTGTTGGCGCCGGTGTTGGTGGTGTGGGTGTTGGCGCCGGTGTTGGTGGTGTTGGTGTTGGTGCCGGTGTTGGTGGTGTGGGTGTTGGCGCCGGTGTTGGTTCGTTCAGGGGAATGGCAGAGACAGTAGCGCTGGCGGGGCTGGTAGCGCCCTGGTTGTCTGTAGCGCTGTAGGTGAAATTTGCTGTTGTAAAGTTGGCTGTCGATTGGAAAAATAATTGGTTAATGTCAGCAGGTGTCAGAATTTGACCTGCGGTGACAATCCGGCCGCCGGTTTCGGGATTGCCTAAAAATATCAGCCCTTCATTTGCTGGTGGGACGGTATTGATGGTGAAGGATTCGATCGAGCCGTCGGGGTCGCTTCCTCCGAGTCCTGCGATCGCCACAGCGCTGCTGGGGGCGATCTCAAGGTTGACGTTGTTAGCTACGGGCGGTTCGTTTGGCACCGGCAGCAGCGCCGATACCGTAGCGCTGGCAGGGCTGGTGGCACCCTGGTTGTCTGTAGCGCTGTAGGTGAAATTTGCTTTTGTAAAGTTGCCTGTCGATTGGAAAAATAATTGGTTAATCTCAGTAGGTGTCAGAATTTGACCCGGGGTGACAATAGTACCGCCAGTATCGGGATTGCCTAAAAATATCAGCCCTTCATTTGCTGGTGGGACGGTGTTGATGGTGAAGGATTCGATCGAGCCGTCGGGGTCGCTTCCTCCGAGTCCTGCGATCGCTACAGTGCTGCTGGGGGCGATTTCGAGGTTGACGTTGCTAGCTATCGGTGGTTGGTTGGCGGGAGTCGGAGTCGGAGTCGGAGTCGGTGGGAGTGGGGGAGTCGGAGTCGGTGCGGGTGGGGGAGTCGGAGTTGGGGCAGTGGCGATGCTGGTGGTAACAGTTGCGCCGGGCTCGCGGCCGTTGTTGTTGCCGGGATTTGGGTCATTAGTGGTTGAGGTACTTCTTGCCGTGTTGCTGACAGTGCCGGTCGCCGGGGCTGGGAATCTGACAGTCCGGCTGACGGTCAAGCCGTCAGCTAAGCTGGCAATGGGCGGAAAGCTGACAATGCCTGTGGCTGGGTTGTAAACACCTCCGTTAGATGCTGTGACCCCCGTTAAACCGGGAACTATGGTGTCTGTAACGGTGATGTTGGTGGCGGTACTGGGTCCTCTGTTTTCGGTGAGAATGGTGTAGGTGACTGTCGATCCGCCGATCGCAGTAGCCGGCCCGGTTTTGAGCGTAACTACATCGGCGCTATCGGTGATAGTGGTGGTAACTCTTGCCGATGGGCTGCTGCCGTTGTTGTTGGCCGGATTGGGGTCTGGACTCGTTGAGATGCTGCTAGCAGTGTTGGCGACGGTGCCACCGGTGGCGGGAACTGCGAAACTGACGGTTCTGTTGGCGCTGGCGGCCCTGGCTAGGGATGGGATCGCCGTCCAAGTCACAATACCTGTAGTTGCGTTGTAAGTTCCGCCCTCCGAGACGCTGACTCCTGTTAAGCCCGGAACAATGGTGTCGGCGATCGCCACATTGGTTGCCGCACTCGGCCCACTGTTAGTGGCCGTAATTGTGTAGGTGACAGTCGAACCCGCGATCGCAGTAGCCGGCCCGGTTTTGAGCGTAACTACATCGGCGCTATCGGTGATAGTGGTGGTAACTCGCGCTTGAGGGCTGCTGCCGTTGTTGTTGGCAGGATTGGGGTCTGGACTCGTTGAGATGCTGCTAGCAGTGTTGGCGACGGTGCCACCGGTGGCGGGAACTGCGAAACT
>NZ_JAUBTS010000128.1:0-2801 GCF_036705105.1 Microcoleus sp. B9-D4 | reverse complement strand
ACATTGGTTGCCGCACTCGGCCCACTGTTAGTGGCCGTAATTGTGTAGGTGACAGTCGAACCCGCGATCGCAGTAGCGGGCCCGGTTTTGACCGTAACTACATCGGCGCTATCGTTCGTAATAGTGGTGGTGACTCTCGCATCCGGGCTGCTGCCGCTGTTGTTGGCGGGTACGGGATCGATCGTGCTGCTGCTGCTGAATACACTGTTGGTAATAGGGCCAAGTGTAGTTGGGGCGGTAACAGTTACGGTGCGGGTGGTGGTAGCCCCAAAAGGTAAATTCGGAATAGTTGGCCAGGTGACCAGTCTCGTTGTCGGGTTGAAAGTGCCGCCGCCCGGAGCACTAGTTAATACTGCCCCGACGGGCAATCTATCTTCAATCACCACGTTTTCGGCGTCGTTCGGGCCGTTATTTACTGTCGTAATTGTGTAAGTAATGGCGCTGCCCGGTGCCGCTGCCGCCGGGCCTGTTTTCGTTGAGGCAACATCTGCTGTAGTAAGCGGCACGTCTATAGTTTGGATCGACAAAGTGCGAATGTCGTGAATATTTGTTGCGTCTCCCGTTGAACCAGCAAAACCAAATTTGAATGTTGCCGGGATTGGCCCATTTATCTCCTCTAAATTGTCAATGTCGATAATAGTCTCGCCCACATCTGTAAACGAACCATCATTGTCGAGGTCAAAGTTAACAGTGAGACGGTTTGGCGTTGCAGAATTGGGGGGTTCCAAAATAATTTGAACTCTTCTTCTGGCTGCTTCGCGGCTGCTAGTAATGGTGTTGGTCGGCCCGTTTGGTGGCAGAGGATTTACGGTATCGGGAATATTATCTATTCCCTGCGGCACAAACGTAGAAGTTAAAAATTGATATTGCCTAACTTCGCTACCTCGAAGCGTTACCGAATCTGCTCTACGCCCCCCCGGAATTCCGCCTACACGCCCTTGAGTTTCAGTTGAGAAATTTCCGAATTCATCCAATCCAATTCCTAAATAACCTCCCCGTAAACCGGACTGATTTGTATCTCTATTTTGCGCGTAGCCGAGAGAACCTCCATAGCCTCCAGCTTGTGTTGGCGTCACCGTACCGTCAATTAAAAAGAAACTTATGCCGTCCCCTGTCCGCCCTGGTAAATTCGGACGTGCTGTGCCGTTGTAGGCAAATATATCAAAGACAATGTTAAGACCGCTGTTGACGGGAACCTGACTGTTATAGATGACAAAAGTAGATTGGTCAAAAGTTCTTGTAGTTAATCTCAACGCCCCGCTGCCTACCGGGTCTATGTTCAAACCCGGAAAACTCTCCGTTCCGGTTCCTGCTGTTAAAGCTGGAGCGTCTGACCTGCCAGTAACGCCAGAGATCCAAGGCCCGATTAGACGTGCGTCTTGAAAACTTTCGTCCACTAAATTAATGAGGACAGCGCTGTAAGTTTCCTGGGTTTTTGTTTCAAAGGCTATTGCGGTTTTTACTTGTCCTGCTGTAACATTTAATTGCCAGTTTCCTCCTAATTTTGTACTGCCAATTAGATTTTTGGAAGCCGCTATATTTGCGCCTGTTAATTCTCTCAGCTTCCGCACGAAAGCAATCCCTGATTTTCCAGCCCCAACCTTACACGCTAATAATAAAATATCGGCTTTTTCGCTTAAGGCATTTCGCCACTGCTGCAAATGCCGATCGTACTTTGGTAAGTTTTCATCCTTCAGTACAGTTGACCCCAATTGCACGGAAGCTTCATTGCCGTGAGCAACTATCTGAAGGCTGGCAATTAAGCTGCGTTTAGCTAGAATCTCGGTAATTTGTTCTACTCCGTCCAGAGTTTGATCGAGGACAATTATCTCTGTCCCCGGTTTGACTCCACTGGCAAGATGCTGATAATTCTCTACCCTCGGATCGATGCAAACTAAATGTTTTTTATGTTGAGTCTTGACGCCCCGACTCGCTTTTGTTGAACAGGAAATATAGCTCGCCCGATCGCTGACTAACTGCGCCCCAATCAAAGAATCTTTTATGCAGTCGGTGTCGCGGCTGTCGCAACTTGATTTGTGAATTGGCGAAGAGTAGTTGCACCATAAATTTTTCATAATTTACATAGCTCCTTGATTTGTTAATTGTCAATCTTCAGTGGTAGATATTATTGTTAATTGCTAATGGGAAATTTCTAATTGCTAATTTCTCGACTTCGCATAGTTAACAATTTCTATTTACTTCGATTTTTTTTTGATCGACATCTTCCCAAAGTAGCAGTTCGCTGTATCTACCAGATAAATCAGGGGTTTTTTAGCCAATTCAGACGTGGCGGTAAATTATTTTACGATGAAGAAAAACGACCACGATGTACGAAAATACACCGTGTAATTAGATATTGTTTAACCTAAAAGCAGTTGACACTCGTTCATGTTTGTAGTAACAAAAACTTAATTATCCAACTTTTATTAAGACTTGATTTCTTATCAAAAACTAATTTTAGGGCTGTCAATCAGCCCGATATCAGATAATCTATATTTTTCTCAAAAAATGGTTAGATTTTTTGTAGTCATCAACTTCGTTTTAGGCCTTTTATCATGAATGAATGACTCACCAACAACCAATTTTCTGGTCGTCAGGAAGTCAAGTAAGCCAATCCTTTACCAGCGGGATATTTCTTATTTAAAAATATTAAAAAACTCGGTTTATTTAATAAACCGAGTGGCTATAATTTTAGGAAAAATGCAGCGGGCTCAGTGCGCTTTGGTCTTAACGAGCCAGAGTCAGAAAATCCAGAGAAGTAATAGTATTATCAGCCCCAAAAAGCTGAGCCAAAACCTCCC
>NZ_JAUBTS010000127.1:0-5911 GCF_036705105.1 Microcoleus sp. B9-D4 | reverse complement strand
CAAGTTACATCATCAAATATTTTTAACTGGTTTACGCACTGCTGTTATTGTACCTCATCTTTTTGAGAAAGGCTATAAATCCACAAGTGGGAGAATTGGATGAATTACAAACATTTGTCGGTTCAAAAAAAAACAAGACCTGGATCTGGACAGCAGTAGACGACTTTAAGCCAGGTATTTTAGGATGGACTTTAGGCGACCATAGCGCAAAAACTTTTGAACCACTATGGGATCTTGTTAGTAAATGGAAATGCTATTTTTATGTGACAGATGGCTGGAAAGTTTACCCAAATTTTATTCCGGAGGGAGATCAGATCCCACCGCAAAACCTATATGACAAGAGTTGAGGGTGAAAATACAAGACTAAGACACTACGCAAGCTCGCTTAAAAAGAAAAACTCTTTGTTATTCTAAGTGTGAACAAATGCTAGGGTATTCAATTAAATTACTAATTCATTATCTAAAATTTGGAGATGTTCCAATTCCCCATCAAAATCCAAGAAATCATTTTCGGCTCCCCTCTCGTACTTTGGCCCGTATCATACCCTGATTAAGCAACGCCGAAAAAGCTACGCTGCTGGTGCAGCGCAAGGTTGTTTCGTTCGCGCTAATAGTCAATTTGTCAAACCAGTACAGATGTCACCGACTCGCGTACAACCCCAAGCGAGTCAACCGCTTACAAGTTCCACAGCACTCCCGATGGAGCTTGGTTTTGACGAAGGATTTGGATCGATTGTAGTACCAGAAAGCGATACCACTGCATCGGCGTATGGAGGACGCTTAAGGCGGTATGACGTTCACATTGCCAAAATGTTTGAAGTCACCCACTTTATGTGTCAACAAGAGAATTTAACACCCGGTCTTACTTGGAATTACGCGGCTGGAGGTGGCAGGATTAATATGGGAAGTTTTGAAATAACCTGCCGACTTGCTAATCAAATAGCTAGTGCCTATGGTTTAGGTAAGTCGGAACCTACGAATGTGACTTTTTCGGCTGGTGAAGTCGGTCGCCCCGCTGTCAGAAGTTTCAACATTCCCATCCTAGATATTACAGGTGATAAAGTACCTCGCTGGGTGAGTTTTGTGCAGGGATTTCAGCCAGTGAGGAGGTAGGGGTATTTGTAAGATGTAGGGTGTGTCAGAAGAATTACAAGAGGTATTGGAAGACTGGATTCTACTTAGTCTTACCATGAATCTCCCTTTACCCGTCCTTGATAATTACTAAAGAGGTCGCCTGATGCCACCTTTTTAACTTGTGTTGATGATAAACAAATTACTGAACTGCTTGATCTCTCTGATATGACCAAGTAGCAATTAATCCAAATACGCCCCAACTCCAAATTAGCCATAGCAAGTGTAAAAAAATCTGATTATCATAATTTAATTTGGCTGCCCAAAATACTAACTCTCGATAATGGTAAAACGGCGATAGTACCATCAAATTTTGTACAAGTTGTGACTCAGAAAGTGGATATGCTCCGCAGGTTAGAGGAACAACAATTAACGATAAGCTGAGGATAGAATCAGCACTTCTGGGGTCGATTAAATATCCCAGTGCCAGACCAAGAATTGCGAAGGGGATAATACCTAGAATTAGGCAGAGGAAGATAATTAACCAGGAACTAGGATCACCTGGTATTTTCAATTGCCAGCTTGCCAGAACAAAAATTAGTAAAAGACTGACGGTACAAAGTATGAGGGCGGTCGCTATCTTTGCTATTATGTATGCGACTGGAGGTAAAGGTGTCGTCCTCAATAATTTAAGCCATCTTTCAGATCGCTCAACAGCAATTCGTTTGCCGAGACGATCAATAACAATTGTAAACAAGATAATTCCAGAAAGATAAATTATAGGTTGTATTGCAGAATCTTCTGTTATACCTGGAAATTTTAATAGGGGGACAAAACCTACTAAGCTAAGAGTTGCAACGAGAAACAGAGGAGTCCTCAGCAATTGTGATATTTCAAAGGAAATTTGGTTTTTAATAATTGCCAAAATGTTTTGATTGAAAGGCTCTGATTTATTAACCAATGTTTCAGTTACCGAAGTAGGCTCTAACTTTTCTTCTGATTTATTAGCCATCTGAAACTCTTCAACTAATTGGCTTTTTTGCGAAGATTCAGAGAAATTGTAAAGATTAACGTACCGAGTAGCTAAAGTATCTAGTTGATTCCAGTCCGATTTATTGTTTGTCACCATTAAAATGGTGATTCCCTGTTGGCGACAGAGTTTTATTTGGTTCCAAAATTCTTCATAGCCTTTATCATCTAAGTTCCTCGTTGGCTCATCAAGGATGAGAAGTTTAGGATTTCCTGCCAAAGCGATGGCAAAATAGAGTCGCTGCTTTTGACCCCCGGATAAATCAGTTGCCCAAGCATCTTCCTTGTGTGTGAGATTAACTTTATTCAAAATCTCTTGACTTGAAATAGGATTGGGGTAATAGCTTCGCAGCAAATCAACTAATTCTTTAACTTTAACTTTTCGAGGAACTTGAGTGTCTTGCAAAAGGGTGCATCTCAGTTTGGCAAATACATCAAATTGAAAGTTGACCGTTGAGATAAGCACAGCGAAGAGCAAGGATAGACGAAACGTTCTCAATATTCCATTGCGCTCCCGATATTTTCACCCTTAATCCAATGCGTTTAATTGTTGATTCAACTGTTCCCGAACCAATCGAACTTATGGATTCTTCTTTGTAGTATTGGTAATTAACTATTCGGCAGCGATGGGTCTCTAAATAATTGCAAAACGTTTTAAATGCTTGACCTTTAAAGTATTTAAATAAATTTATAACTTCATCAAGTTTGCCTTGCCACAACATAGTTTCTGCTAATTTTAATCGTTTTATTGAACCCCCTACCTTGTAGAGATTTTCTTTCAGATGATACCAATCTAAGATTTCTTGTCTTTGTTCATTATCTCCAATTTCTTTAAAGATGTTCCAAATCCCGGCATGACCATCTCCTAGACAATACATAGGGTGTAGTAATTTTTGGCTATTAGTCCAATCAATTAAATCTTGATTATTTTGAAAAAAGGCTCCCGAATAAACATTATCTAAACACAGGGCTTTATAGTCTTTCCAGTAACAGCTCTCGCCCTTGGTTTCGTTGCGTAGTCTAACTTTACCGCCATCTAATGTAATTTCTTTGACTCCTTGTTTAGATGTAGGCAATTCAAATTCTTGTCTCTTGACTAATCTTTGTAATGTACTGTGAGAAATCTTGATACCCGTAAATTTTTCCAAATCTTTTTCTGCCATTTGATAAGATTCGTTGGCACTGATTAAAAGACAACATTTTTCCATCAGTGGACTAAATTGACTGTAAGCTTTCAAACCAAAATATTTTGCCTGATTGTCTGTAATGTCGAGGGAGCCGACTATTGATTTTATTTTTCGGGGTTTTCCTGTTTTAATTCCTGATACTGCTGAAAAAAAAAGCTACCTAGTTCTGGACCCACTTCTTCTAACATTTTCTGACGGAGCGAATTTTCTATACTTTCAAAACTTTTTAACTCGATTGGATCTGTATTTCTATAAAGAATTTCGGCTGCCGCTTTTAAGTGGGCTTTTAGCTGTTGTTGGTCTGAGGGTGTCATTTTCTTTACCTCATATTTATTTAACGATTTTACTAGCTTTTTCATTTTAACTCTTTTTTGACACATTCGCCAAAGTGAGATGCACCCTTGCAAAACTACGCCCAAGCCAATTTTAGAAAAAGAGTTATCTGGTGGAAGTCCCATAAGTTTAATCTGTCCACTACTCGGTCTTAATATTCCTAGGATTAAATTAATTAATGTAGATTTTCCAGATCCATTTTCACCGCGCAAAACAATAAAATCATTGTCCGTTACAGTGAGATTGATATTCTCAAGGATTTGATTAGCACCGAAACCTTTGCGGAATGATTTGGAGACATTATCAACTTCAACTAGATTCATATTTGGGAAGTAAGTAATTTTATTTTCAGAAACTAATGGAGTGAATTTAGCATCAAGAACCAAATTCCCAATGCCGCAGCAACAGCAGGAACAAGCGGAACCCCAATTACGGTGGTGAGGATTATTAAAGTTGCTGTTCCTCCTAAAAATCCCCAAAAATTAATAGCACTAGATGCCCCAGTATCGCCCATGCTACAAGTGCTAAAAAAGCAAAATTCGCTTCCTTTGGTTAAAAGAAAAAATGTACACCCAATAGCCACTACTACAATTCCCAGCACAGCCCATCTACCTGCTAACATTTCCCCTCCTAAAAATCTTAGTGACAAAGATGGGGATTCTTGAGTATTTGAATTGGGCTGAAGTTGCCCAGTGGCAGAAGGAATAACTTGCGACTCAGTATTTAATGGACTATTCGCTAAGTCATAAGATTGTTGAGATTCATTAGAAAGAGGTTCCATTGTTAGTATTTTTTTCCTTAAAGATATGTTAGAAAAGTTAGAAAGATAAATCTTTGATTTATCTTTCTAAGCTGTTTTACATTTAAACTGTGTGTCAAAAATCCATAAAACTCTTGTGGGACGGGCTTCTAGCCTGTCCGGAATTTTCAATTTAAATGCGTAACAGCTTAACTAGAAAGTGCAGTTCTGATAGCTAACCACAAAGCAATACCAATTCCTACGGTAACAACTAAAGGTGCATTAGCGATAGCTGCACCAGTTCCAAAAGCAATTCCAATAGTTGCTCCACTAAGATCGGGATGTTGTTTGGCAGAGTCTATAAGTTGTCCCAATGACTCCTGCAAATTATCGCCGATGCTCTTATCGCCGCCGCTCTTATCGCCGCCGCTCTTATTACCACTGCTCTTATCGCCGCCGCTCTTATTACCGCTGCTCTTATCGTCGCCGCTCTTATCATCTAGGCATTCGGGTCGCAAGTCTTTAGACCACTTAATCATCGGATAACAGGAATTTTGCACCTGCAAAGTTTCCGCAAGTAGGAGCGGTGTCCAGAGGAAGAAACATATCAAGAGGATAGCTTGAAAGCGATGGTTTCCCCATTTTTCAAGCCAAGGTTGATAAAACTTTGTGATCACTTCCATGATGGTTAAAGCGTCTATTTACAGAGATTACGCACAATATATAGATGTGAGAAATACTATTGATAAGATTATCATAGTGAATTCTCTGATTCTATTCTGCAATACTTTCTATAAAATATGACAACTCCAAACAGTCGGATTTAGTACCCAATTTTTCTAACCATCCTGAACCAATTTAGTAGAATTGGTACAATACAGTTGACACAATAGGATCTGGTAGGATATAGTACACTCAACCTCACTCAACCCTGACCCATGAATGTTGAAGATGTTGTACAATGGGCGAATAATTCGATTTTTGATAAAACAGGAGAACATCTTACACCCCTACAGGAAGCAATATTAACGGGTGTTTGGCAAAGACAGAAATATCCTCAAATAGCTAAAGAATTTAATTGTAGCGAATCTCACGTTAAAAAAGAAGCTGCGAAGTTATGGGAAAAGTTGCGCGAGGAATTAGGAGAAGACCTTAATAAATTCAATTTTCGTTCTAAGTTAGAAAAAAAATATAGTATTTCTCAAGTTTCTAATTTTGTTCAATGTGTAAAAGGCAATATTAATATTTGTAATGAATTTGTACAAACTAATGAAGATAGAAAAACCCGATCGCCCTTTCCCCCTGAATCTCCCCAAAATCAAGCCCGATCGCCCATAATCGATTTAACAGACGCACCCGAATTCCCTTACTTTTACGATCGCACCTCAGAACTCTCCACCCTCAAACAATGGATTTTGCAAGCAAACACCCGCTTGATTACCGTCTACGGCTTAAGTGGAATTGGCAAAAGTGCGATCGGATTGAGTCGAGGGGGGATATTATTCCCCGCCCCTCTCAGTTAGATCTGGGCGTGCGACTTTCATCGCACCCA